>CAYPOE010000215.1:0-4163 GCA_964412285.1 uncultured Eubacteriales bacterium
CCGTCATCTTGTTGATGTATTTGAAATACTCGCGACCGTTTTCATCTGTACCGATGCGCAAATGATAGCGCATGTCTGCATCGGGCAGCGGTGCGATGAGCGACTTGTATGCTTCGACCAACGTACGGTCGCCAAAGAAGCAGTGTACCCACGGTATGTGGATGCAATCGGTCAGATGCGCGCCCATCGGATGATAGTACGGCGGGAAGTTGATGTAGAGCCGCCCACCAGGTCGCAACACGCGCATCGCCTCGCGGATCACGGCCTCGGGCTGTGACACGTGCTCGATCACGTCGTTGGAGATCACGGTATCAAACGTGCCGTCTGCAAACGGCATGGCATCCGCACTGCCCTCGACAAACGTAAATCGATCCGACAGTCCGAGCTTGTCCGCAAACGCCTCGGCTTGCTCGCGATAATGCGATACAATCTCAAGCCCTGTCACATACGCGCCCTTGGATGCGTAGTAGAGGCTCTTGCCCGCGCCGCCGCAACCGATGTCGAGCACGCGCTTGCCGTCGAACATGACGGTATTGTCATATCGTGCGGCAAAGAATTCGATTGTGCGCGCACCGTTGGCGTACTGCCACTCGGGGTACGACAGCGTGCCGCCTTCGTTGAATGGGTGTACAACGGGTGGAAAGAACGTGTTGAGTCGCAGTAGCAGTTTGGTGGATGCTCTCATAGGTTATAGGTTGCCGATGATGTCGTCGTCGTTGACCCAGTGCGACACATCGCAGATCTCGAAATCATCATTCGTGCGACGTATGATCACGCGCTCGATGCCCGCATTGATGATGAATCGTCTGCACATGTCGCAGTTGCGGCAATGCTCGAGGATCTCGCCGCTCTGTGAGTCGATGCCAGCCATGTACATGATGCTATCAATCATCTCGGCACGCGCGGCGGAGATGATGCAGTTGGCCTCGGCGTGTACGGCGCGGCACAGCTCGTACCGTTCGCCGTGCGGTATGTTGTGGCGGTTGCAACCCGCGTCAGTGCAATTGCGTCGACGGCGTGGCGCACCATTGTAGCCCGTCGCGATGATCTCATCGTCCTTGACGATAATGGCGCCGTACATACGACGCAGACACGTCGACCGTTCGGCGACGGTCTGTGCGATGTCTAAGTAATAGTTGTGTTTATCCCGGCGTGTAGTCATATGATATTCTTCTATGCCCGTATGCCCTGTGAGAGCAGTACTGTATTTTATCCTTAGTTGGACTCGGTCTCTATCACTTTATGGATGCGCCTATCGTGTTTGCCACCCATTTCGACAGTAGACAGGAAGGTCTGCACGCGCGACAGCATATCCTCGACGGACAGGATGCGCGCACCCAGACAGATGCAGTTGGCATGGTTGTGTGCCTTGGCCATCTCGGCCGAGAAGGTGTCGTTGATCACAGCCGCGCGTATACCGCGATACTTGTTGGCTGCGATAGACATGCCGATCCCTGTGCCGCAGATGAGTATGCACAGATCGACGTCTTGCGATTCATCGTTGTAGGTATCTACGACTACCCGTACGATGTCGGGGTAGTCGACTTCATCCGTTGTGTACGCGCCGCAATCTATGACGCTGTGTCCCTCGCTCTGTAGACTCTCCATGAGGGCGTCTTTGTGCGTACAGCCCGCATGGTCGTTACCTATCGCGATAATCATTGCGATAAACTCCTTAAATTTTTATGTGTTTGACGTGTAGTCGTGAGTTGTTGTGCTGCAAGTATGGCAACCGTACCCGCACGCACGTGGTTACTACATGCCGATGCGTGTAGCGCATCGGGCAGCAACTCGCGCAGCAGCGCGGCGTTGACCGTCACACCCTCGCCGATGAGCAGCGCGCCGTCGGGTACAATCTTGCGTTCGGCCGCGTCCTTCAACGCGATGGCGGCGTCTGTGAATACGCATTGGCCGTCGACGTACACGGCCATATACACACGCGCACTTCGCGCGTCAAGCATAGGCACGACGGTATGGGTGCAAACGAGGTATGGGTACGCGAGCGCGTGCAGTGTGGACACACCCAGGGTGGGGGTGTCGTACGGCGCGGCAATGCCTTGTGCCATGGCCTTGGCGATACGCAGACCCGTGTATGAACCTGCACCCTCGGTATAGCAGATCGCGTCCAGCGTATCGACCCGCCAGTCGGCGTCGGACATGAGCCGCTCTATGATGGGCAGCAACGTTTCGGCGTGCGTGCGCTTGCCGTACGCGTTGTGTTCGGCGATGATGGAACCGTCGTCGAAGAGCGCGACGGATTTGGTCGCCGCAGATGTATCCAGTGCAAGAATCCTCATAACTGCATTATATCATATATGTAATGCATATGTAAAGTTGATTGTGCAAACAGAACATCAGGGAAAGGGCTGACGCGAGGTCAGCCCTTGCGTATTGGGATGCGTGAATTACAACGCGGCAGGACGCTCGCACTGCGAGGTCAGCGCGACACGTACACCCTTGTCGGCCGACTCGTGCAGCGACTGCATGATGTCGAGTACGTGGAAGCCTTGGTTGCCATTGGCACGATGCGGGCGGTTCTCGACGATGGCGGCGGCCATGTCGGACAGACCTACGCCGCGCGAATTGACCTGATTGCCGAAGATCAGCGGTACAGGCTGCCAACCGTTGGTGTCAGGCGTCATGACCTTGACGACGCCGTCGAAGATGTTGGGGTCGGGTACCGAAATCGAACCCTTGGTGCCGTAGACCTCAATGCGCGGTAGCTCTGCCGCCCATACGTCGAACGTGGTAATGATCGTACCGACTGCGCCGTTGACGAAGCCTAGCGTACCCGCGACGTACGTGGGGATCTCCACATCCACAACCTTGCCGTACTTCTTCTCGCTCGTGATCGTGCGCGTAGCAAACGTCTTGCGCGTCTCGCCGTAGACCGTCGCGACCGGGCCGATCAGATTGATCAGTGCGGTCAGGTAGTACGGACCCATATCGAACATTGGACCGCCGCCGCGCTGGTAGTAGAACTCTGGGTCGGGATGCCAAGACTCGTGACCATGGCAGGTCATGAACGCCGTAGCGCCAATGGGTTCGCCAATCCAACCATCGTCAATCAGCTTGCGTGCAGTCTGGATGCCTGCACCCATGAAGGTGTCGGGCGCGCAGCCGATGCGCAGACCCTTCTCCTTGGCGATGGCCAACGCTTCTAAGCCCTCCTCGCGATTGATACCGAGTGGCTTCTCGACGTGTACGTGCTTGCCGGCTTTGAGCGCCTGCATGTTGACGCCGTAGTGGTTAAACGGCTCGGTGATGTTGAGCACGATGTCGACCTCAGGATCATGGACGAGCTCGGCAGTCGGCAGGATGCGCGGTATGTTGTACGTCTCTTTCGCGTATTCGGCCTTCTCCGCGATGAGGTCAGCTACAGCTGTGACCTGCACGTTGCGGAATACGCTTGTGAGGTTCTTGAGGTAGATGCCGCTGATCGAGCCGCAGCCTACAATACCCACATTGATCTTTTTCATTGAATACCTCCGTGGCGCAAATCTATGTGAAATGACGTGATTGGCTATGTTGGGTATTACCCGACCTTCCCGAGGAAGTCGCGAAGGCGGTCGCTCTGGGGATCGTCGAATATTTGGGCGGGTATGCCATGTTCGACGAGTTTGCCCTTGTCGAAGAAGCAGACCTCGCTCGCGATGTTACGCGCGAAGTTCATCTCGTGCGTGACGATGAGCATGGTCATGCCCTCGTTCGCGAGCTGTGCAATGACGTCGAGTACCTCGCCGACCATCTCGGGATCGA
The DNA here is from genome assembly GCA_964412285.1 of uncultured Eubacteriales bacterium. Classification (GTDB taxonomy): domain Bacteria; phylum Bacillota; class Clostridia; order Monoglobales; family CAYZNM01; genus CAYZNM01. Next base: position 3,760 of record CAYPOE010000215.1, read on the forward strand.
GCGCCGACGTCGGCTCGTCGAACAGCATGACGAGCGGGTCGCATACGAGCGAACGCACAATCGCAATGCGCTGCTTCTCGCCGCCCGACAGCTGTGCGGGGTACGAGCCGCTACGGTGCGCGAGTCCGACACGTTCGAGCAATGCCATGGCGTCGGTAGTCGCCTGCGCCTTGGTCTTGGCCTTGAGTTTCGTCGGTGCGAGTATGATGTTGTCGAGCACGGTCAAGTGCGGGAATAGATTAAAGTGCTGGAATACCATACCGACATGCTGTCGCACATGATTGATGTCAGTGTGTTTGGCCAGTATATTCTGTCCATTGATGATGATCTCGCCACCCGTAGGATGCTCGAGCAGATTCACGCAGCGCAGGAACGTCGATTTTCCCGAACCCGACGGGCCGATC
>CAYPOE010000216.1:0-4039 GCA_964412285.1 uncultured Eubacteriales bacterium
GGTACAGTACCCTCGCCGAGCAGTTTGACGCCGCTGATGTTGAGACCGCATAGCGTCTTGATCACCGCGACGCGGGAAGCAGGGGCTTTCATCATAAACGCATAGAGTTTATCGCCCTTTTGGGTGAAACGGTAGTCGCTCTCGTTCCACGACACGGCGTCCTCGGTGAAGCCCTTGATCACGACGCGGCTGTCGCCCTCGCCGTAGTGCGTGAACGGGCGCGTACCGTAAATCGCTTCGCCGCAGATCGCATACCAGCCCGCAAGCTCTTGTAATAAGTAGAGCGTCTCGTCGTCGATCGTACCGTCGGGCTTTTGCAGGATGTTGAGCAGCACCGCGCCGTTCTTGGACACGATGTCGACGAGCATCTCGATCACATGCGGCGCGGTCTTGAACGTCTGTCGCACGTCGTAGAACCAGTTGCCGATGCAGGTATCGGTCTGCCAGATGCGCTCCTGTATGCCGGGCAGCTGCGACTTCTCGATGTCGAGTACGCCGATGTTGTAGACGGCGGGGCGGCTGTCCTTGTGGCAGTAGACTGCGCGGTTCTCGCCATACTCTGCGATGCTCGTATTATACAGGTGTGCGATGGCTTGCAGACCTACCTCGGGATCGCCGACGATGTCGCCGACTTCATGATGACCTGCCTGTATAAACGGCAGCGTACCGTCGGAGTAGAGCAGGTCGGGCTTGAATCGATCGATGAGTTCATTCATGCAGCGCAGCCAGTACTGGTGATACTGCTTGTTCGTCGTGTACCACGTGTCCATCTGCCCGTGCCGCTCGGACGGCAGTACGTGTTCGTAGTTGTCGAAGTAGTAGTCGCGATACGCGGGGTCGTTGCCGTCGTAGGGTACGCCCGCGTACATGCCGTTTTTATCCGCGCCCTTGTTGACGTACCACCACGAGAACGTCGCGCCGAGGTGTTCGGTCAGGCCGAACGGCAGGTTGTACTTCTTGGCCGCGTCCTGCCAGAGCTTAGATATGTCTTTCTTCGGCCCCATGTTGACGGAATTAAACGGATTGATGTCGGACTCGTAATTAAAGAAGTGATCGTGATGCATGGCTTGCCCAACGAAGTACCGCGCGCCCGCCTTGTAGTACAAGTCCATCAGGCCCTCGGGGTCGAACTTCTCGGCTTTCCAGAGCTGCACCAGATCTTTATAACCGAATTTGGACGGGTGGCCGTAGTGGCGCACGTGATACTTATACTGCTCGCTGCCTTCGATGTACATGTTACGCGCGTACCAGTCGCCGTACATTGGCACAGATTGCGGCCCCCAGTGGCTCCATATGCCGAACTTGGCGTCGGTGAACCATTGCGGCGCAGTGAAGTTGTACAGGGACTCAAACGTGGGTTGGAACGTCATGATAAACCTCCGATATGCATCTATAAGTCGAGCGTGTATATGTGGTGGATGTACGGTGTGCTGCGCAATGTGTATGTGACGTCGTCACCGCGGTACGTGAAACCGAGCCGCGTCGCGACTGCGACGGAGGCGGCGTTGTCCGGATAGATGTGCGCATGTATGTGCGATACGCCGAGCGTGTCCGCGATCACGGGTAGGATGGCGGATAGCGCCTCGGTCGCGTAACCGTTGCCGTGATGCGCGGGTGCGAGGTCGTAACCGATCTCGACGCTGTCGTTTACATAATTGTGATAGCCGCACGTGCCGACTGGCACGTCGTGCAGCGTGATGATCCAACGATGCCGACTATGCGGATCCGACGTATAGTATGCGATGATGTCGTCGGCCTCGTCGACGCATGTGAGCGGTTCCGCGTCGAACAGGTAGCGGTTGACGGTATCACTCGAGAATTGAGAGAAGAGGAAGTCCCTATCGGTATGCGATATGTCGCGCAGGATCAGTCGTGTTGTGTGAATCATGATAGGCACCTCATGCGATGCTGTGTATTGTACCATGATTATACATCATCATAGGGCAGATTGTCAAAGTATAATATGTAAAACGCCCCTTTGCGCGGTGTAGGACAAAGGGGCGAATGCTTCAGTGCGACGCATTCAGTGCGACGCATGGGACAATACGCTGAAGTACGCAATCTTGTCGTCATCCATCGCGCGTCGTCTGTACGCGTTACGCTGCTGCGGCGACATATAGTGCATCAGCATGGCGAAGAATGGAATCTTCTTGTCCTCGGTGTAAGCGCGCTCGGCGAATGCCGCCCGCATGTCGTCGCTGAGCATCGGCGCTACGACGGCAAAGAACGGGATCTTGTCGCCGTCGAAGAACCGTTCGGCGAGCTCCTCGTTGCTATATTCGTAGTCACCCTCGAACGACATGAGTGGGATGATGCGCTCGGACTGCCCCTGATTGAATCCGTTGGTCACATGCTGCGCGAGTTCATCGACCTGTTCAGCTTTGAGGATCGGCGCAACCTCGACGAGTTCATCGGCCGTGATGCGGGACGGCGGTTCGCCTTGGGCGACAGACTGCACGATCTCGGCGATCCTGCCGCCTTGTAGCAGCTCGTCGACGGATGTGTTGAATATCTGCGCAAGATCAGGCAGCTTACCTATGTCGGGCATGGTGAGTCCGCGCTCCCAGTTGCTTACGGCCTGATAGCTAATCGACAATTTGTCGGCGAGTTCCATCTGTGTCATATCGAGCGACCTTCTGTGGTTGGATATACGTTTGCCGATTGCAGCCATATCGAATGCGTTGTCCACGATAACCTCCTGTGATATACGTGTGTTGATGCAATCATTATACAATGCATACCGCCAAAAAGCTATCAATGGTCACTTGTGCGAGTGGCTCAAGCGACACTTGCTATACCCGTATCACTTGCGCATGAGCGCGACAAGCGTATCGCGCAGATCCAACGCGCCCGTCACAATCGCGGCGGTCTCACGTACGTAGTTGGCGAATATCGTATACCACGGCACGCCGCCACCCACGTGTGTGGCGTGGAAGCCCGCGATCTGGGCATACTGCACCGCGCGGAAGAGATGAAAGCGGTTGGAGATGATGATCACGGGTTGGTCTGTGTCGAAGCCTGTCTGTTCGACCAGTGCGTCGCGCGAATACAGCATATTCTCCATCGTGGACGTAGCCCTGTCCTCGACAACGATGCGCGTGTCGTCCACGCCGCTACGGAGTAGGTAGTTCCGCATGGCAGAGGCCTCGGTGACGGACTCGCCCGGGCCTTTGCCGCCGCTCACGACGATGTACCCTTCGGGGTTTCGCGTATGATACTCGACAGCTCTGTCCAAACGATTGGCCAGCGTCGGCGTGATGCGTTCGCCCACGAGTCCTGCGCCGAGTACGATACACGCGCCCTCGTCGTATGTAGCCGTGTCGCGCGCGCCGTAGAGCGTGAACAGCAGCATCACGCAGAGTCCGAGCGCGACGCACGCATACAGGCCGCGCCGCAACAGTTGGAGTACGCCGCGGTCGGAAACCGTGAGCAATGCGCGGCGCATCACGGCGTAGAGAATCAGCGCGAGTCCACCCAGCAGCGTCATCCACGTGCCTGTATGCACGATCCGCGCAGAATACAAATAAGCGGCATTGAATACCAATGCCGCGCCAATCAATGTGTAGAGATATGACATGATGTGTAATCTATGATATTAGAAGCGCTTGAGCATACCTGCGAAGTTGCGACCGTGACGCGCCTCATCCTTGGCCATCTCATGAACTGTATCATGAATCGCGTCGTAGCCCAACTCTTTCGCGAGCTTCGCCAACTCGAGCTTGCCTGCGCACGCGCCGTTCTCGGCGTTGGCACGCTTCTCGACATTGGTCTTGGTGCAAGCGTCGACGCACTCGCCGAGCATCTCGGCAAACTTGGCCGCGTGCTCTGCCTCTTCCCACGCGATCTGCTTGTACGCGAGCGCCACGTCGGTGTAACCCTCGCGCTCCGCCTGTCGCGCCATCGCTAAGTACATACCGACTTCTGTGCATTCGCCGTTGAAGTTGGCGCGTAAGCCCTCGATCACACGCTCATCCAAACCCTTGGCGACCCCGATCTCGTGGTCGCAAGCCCAGACGAGCGCGCCGTCCTGCGCCTTAAA
>CAYPOE010000217.1:0-4029 GCA_964412285.1 uncultured Eubacteriales bacterium
AGGGCGTACCCGCCGCATTATTCATGGTAATCGCCAAAACACTCATCAAGAACTATGCGTTGATGAATCTGTCGCCGTCGGAGATCTTCATCATGACGAACGACCAACTCTGCGAAAACAACGACGCAGGTATGTTTGTAACGAGCTTCATGGGCATATTAAACATCTTTACAGGGGAGTTCAAGTTCGTGAACGCCGGGCATAACTTCCCGTTGATCAAACGCGGAGACGGGGAATACAACTGGCTCAAGTCGCCGGTACGGCTGGTACTCGCAGGCATGGAAGGCATCAAATACAAAGAGGAAGTCACGATGTTGGAACCCGGCGACGAGCTATATCTATACACCGACGGTGTTACCGAGGCAACCAACGAAGGTTTGGAGCTGTTCGGCAACGACAGACTGATCCAGCTGTTAAACGAAAACAAACACCTGCCGCCGCAACCGCTACTTGTGACGGCCAAGGAGGCCGTGGATGCGTTTGCGGGCGACGCGCCGCAATTCGATGATATTACGATGTTGGGGCTGAGTTACAAGGGGGCCAGATGATCATGCGTAAAGAACTGACGCTCGACGCTACGGTAGACAATATACCCAAGGTCACGGATTTCCTCACCGCGATCTTGGAAGAATACGACTTCCCTATGAAGACCATCACACAAATCATGCTCGCCGTGGAAGAGATATTTGTCAATATCGCGCACTATGCGTACGATTCGCATACGGGCAGCGCATATATAGAATGCGACGTCTCCGACGGGCCGCTGACCGCTACGATTACGTTGTCGGACAGAGGTACGCCGTATAATCCGTTGACCCGCGAGGATCCCGACATTACGCTGTCCGCCGACGAACGCGACATCGGCGGGCTGGGGGTGTACATCGTCAAACAGAGCATGGACGACGTCGCGTATCACTACGACAACGGAAAAAATATACTCAAGATTGTCAAACGCGCATAATCTTATACGATCATACATCATACATCATGCATGATGCATTCAGGAGGTAACGGCATTGAACGCAAACAAGAAAATACTGGTGTTGGCGTCGAACTACGGCGCATGGGCCGAGGAATTGCAGGCCCCGTGGGACATATTGAAACGCGCCGGATTTGAACTCACACTGGCTACCTACAAGGGCATGACGCCACTGCCCGGCAGTCTGAGCATGGATCCCGACTTCATCGATCCACAACAGGGCGTCGCAATGAATCCCAAGTCCGTGCTCGACCGCGTGAACGAGATCCTCGATACCGGCGAATGGGATCATCCGCTCAAGTTTACCGACGCGAACATGGATGAGTACGACGCGCTCGTGATGGTGGGCGGTGCGGGTTCGCCGCTGGACATGGTGGGCAATATGACGGTTCACGACCTCATATACAAGGCGTACAAGAGCGGCAAGATCATCGGCGCGCTCTGTTACACCGTCGGCGCGCTCTGTTTTACGCGCGATCCCGACAACGAGTACAAGAGCGTACTATACGGCAAACGCGTGGCCGCGCACCCGCACGAGTGGGATTTCCGCGGCGACTTCGAGTTTACCTGTGTGCGCGCGACCGAGGACAATCCCGGCATCAAGCTCATGGTCAACGGTTTCCTGTTCCCATTGCAGTTCATGGTAGAGGACGCGGTAGGCGACCGCACGCTCGTCGCCGCCGACCCGACCACGAGTCGCGATAAGCCGTGCGTGATTTACGATCATCCGTTCGTCACAGGCTTATCCGTAGAATCGTCGAGCGCTTACGGGGAGAAGTTGGTCGAAGTCCTCAACGCACAGGGGTGAGCGCATGACATTCGCAGAACCCACAGTACAAACCCGCGCACTCGACGGCGTGACGCTGCACACGGTCGTCTGTCCCGAACAGTTCCTCGCCTGTGCGACGCACATCATCGAACTGCCGCACGAGCTCATCGTTGTCGACGGGCAGCTCGTCGTATGGTATGCCGACTGGTTTCGGCGGTACGCCGACGGCTTGGGCAAGCCCATCACGCGGGTCTATCTGTCGCACGACCATCCCGACCATTTCTTCGGCGTATCGTCGTCGTTCGGCGATGTGCCGATCTACGCCTTGCCCGAAACCACGGCAGCCTTGGCCGCGCATGGTGAAGCCATCCGCGCCGCGCAAGCCGCACGATTCGGCGACGGCGTACCCAAATCCGTCGTGTTGCCGCAGCATGAAGTCCTTGCAGGCGAAGAAGCCATCGACGGCGTGCGCTTTGTGTTCGAGCGCATTACGGACGCCGAGGTCGCACATCAGCTCGTGATGCGACTGCCCGATTACAGCGTCGTCGTCGCGCAGGATTTGGTCTACAGCGGCGGACACATCTGCATAGAGCGGTATGACATAGACAACTGGTTCGCATTCCTGAACGACCTACTGTCGTCGGACTACCAGATCATCTTGCCCGGTCACGGCTTCCCGGCCGATCGAGCCGAAGTGGCTTCCAACATTGAATACTTAACCAACGCGCTGCCGCTCGCCAAGCAATACCATCCCGATGCGGCGGCATACAAATCCGCGATCACAGCGTTATATCCAAATCAACTTGCGCCGCAGATCATCGACATCTACGTGCCGCGCCTGTTCTCTTACATGTCAAAGGAGTGAAAATCATGCCAAAAAAGGTTCTTGTTGCAGTGTCCTAACAGGGCTTCTGGGTAGAGGAATTGTTAAAGCCGTTAGACCGTCTGAACGAGGCGGGTATCGCATATGATTTTTTGGTGAACACAGGCGCCACAGTGCCGTTCCCCGATGGCGCGTCGCTCGACGATACCTACATCGACCCGCCGCTCGGCCGTCCCGTCACGTCGCCCGATATGGCGAAGCGCGGCAAGGAAACGGACTGGAACGCGTTCTTCGCAAATGCGACAACCGTCAAGCTGCACGACTTGATGCCGCTGCGCCCATACCTCAGCGCGGATAAATATCTGTACGCACTCGAAGATTACTATGCCGCGCGCGAGAAGGCTTGGGCGGCACTCGAACAGTACGACGGTTTGCTGCTCGTAGGCGGCGGCGGGGCGGTCGTGGACATGGTCAACAACAATCGGTTGCACGACGTGATACTCGGCTTCTACAATCAGAATAAACCCATCGCCGCCGAGTGTTACACCGTGACCTGCTTGGCATTCGCGCGCGAACTCGATACGCGCACCTGCATACTCAAGGGTCGACATGTGACGGGTCACACGATGGAGTATGATTACACGGCCAACTGGGCGATCTACGCCAATGGAGACTACTTCAACTTCGACAGCCCGCCATTCCCGCTCGAGTATATCCTGCGCGACTGTGTAGGCCCCGACGGCCAGTTCCACAGCAACATCGGCAAGGCTACGTCTGTCATCGTCGACTACCCGTTTATCACGAGCCGCTCCGTCGAATCGTCGGACGAGTGCGGACTGGTGCTGTGCAAGGCACTCAATGAGGGTGTGACGCGCTATGGCTGGTAACGATATACTGTATTTTCTGCACGGTCTGCGCACGGAATCCGGCGGATATAGCGAACGCGGAGGGGCGGAACACAGCATCCGCTCCACGCTCAGCGTCGTCAAGGCGTTGGCGGAACTCGGCACCTCCCAACCCATGCCGCACGTCGTAGACTTCGTGTGCGCTTGCCGCGACAGTGGCGGCGGTTTCGCGATCTGTCCGGGCGGAAAGCCATCGGCGTTTGATACGGCTGATAGCTTGATTCTGTTGCGCAACCTCGGTGAAGATACGCTGCTGCGCGAGTACGCACCGACGGCGTTGGCGTACATGGCACGCTGCGCCGAGACGCAGTTCGACCACTTTATGCTGGTCGCCGCATACGAGGAATGCGCAATTGACGCGCCCGTACCACAACGTACCGTGGACTTTTTCGCACAACGTCTACCTACGTGCATCACAGAACGCCGCGTCGCAGATACCGCGATTGCGGCGGCGGCGCTGCTGCGCGCGGGCGTACCGTGCAACCGCACGGACGAAGTGGCCGCGTTGCTGCTCGGCGCGCAATGCGCAGACGGAGGCTTCGGCGAACTCGGC
>CAYPOE010000218.1:0-4027 GCA_964412285.1 uncultured Eubacteriales bacterium
CATCCTCGAACTCGACTACGACAAACTCTATAAGCGCATCACGAATACCAAGTCGTCGTACGAGGTACTCAAGCGGCGCATCGAGCAGGATAAGGCCGATGAGCTGCGCAAGTTCCTGTCTGACAAAAAGGTGGAGGGCATTGGGCTGTATCCTGACACCAAGCGTTACTATCCCGACAGCACGCTCGCGTCGCAGCTGATCGGATTCACAGGCACAGACGATCAGGGGTTGGCGGGTATCGAGGCACAGTTCGACGAGCAACTCCGCGGCACGCCCGGTCGCATCATCGCGGCCAAGAATGCCAACAACACCGATATGCCGTTCAAGTACGAGAAGTCGATCGAGGCGACAGACGGTCTCGGCATCGTACTCACGATCGACGAGACGATCCAATACTTCGTCGAGAATCACCTCAAGGCGGCGTATGAGGAGAACAAACTCGGCAACGGCGCAGCCGCGCTCGTCATGGAGGTCAAAACGAGCGAGATCCTTGCGATGTGTACCGTGCCAGGGTTCGATCTCAACGCGCCCATGGCGATCCTGGATCCCAACGAAGAGGCGCTGCTCGATTCATTGAGCGGCGAGGAGTACAGGACGGAGTGGAACCGATACTTCCAGTCGCTCTGGCGCAACAAGGCCGTCTCAGACATGTACGAGCCGGGCTCGACGTTCAAGATCCTCACGACGGCTATGGGCATCGAGAACAACGTCGTCCAACTCGACGACATGTTCAACTGTACGGGCAGCAAGGTCGTGGGGCCGCACACGATCAACTGCTGGAAGGCAGGCGGCCACGGTTCGCAGACGTTCGTGCAGGGCGTGCAGAACTCATGCAACCCCGTATTCATGGACGTTGGCGCGCGGGTCGGCGAGGACGAGTTCAAGCGATACTTCCAAGGATTCGGCTTCACGCAACCCACGGGCATCGAGATCAAGGGCGAGGCCAAGGGCATCTTTCACACGCCCGCCAACTGGAACTTCGTCTCCCTTGCGACGAGTTCGTTCGGACAGTCGTTCTCGATCACGCCGCTCCAACTCATCAACGCGGTGGCGGCCGTCTGCAACGGCGGCGTCATGAATAAGCCCAAGGTCGTCAAGGCACTCGTGGACAGCGAGAAGAACATCGTCAAGGAGTACCCGGTCGAGTACGTCAAGCAGGTCGTATCGCCCGAAACGAGCAAGACGGTCTGCGAGATCCTCGAGACCGTCGTGTCGCAAGGCACAGGTAAGCGCGCGTACATCAAGGGGATGCGCGTCGCGGGCAAGACGGGTACGTCCGAGAAGCTGCCGCGCGGCAACGGCAAGTACGTCGCATCCTTCGTCGGATTCGCCCCCGCAGACGATCCTGAGATCGTCGTACTCGTCATGCTTGACGAACCCAACGGCGAGGCATACTTTGGCGGTACGATTGCGTCGCCTGTCGCGCACGCGATCCTCGAGGATGCGTTGTCCTACCTCAACATCCAGCCCGTCTATACCGAGGCTGAACTCAAGACCATCGAGCTGCCTGTTCCGCAACTGCGCGGCATGGCTGTCGCGGAGGCCAAGCAGTTGCTCGAGGACAGTGAGTTACGTATCAATGTCATCGGCGATGGCGAAAATGTCGTTAAGCAGTATCCATTGCCCGGCATCCGCGTCAATCGCGGCAGCATCGTCTCGGTCTACACGTCGCCTGACGCGCAGCCCGAACTCACGACGGTACCCAACGTCATCGGTATGATGTTCGCGCAAGCCAAGTCGGTGATGGCCGACAACAAACTCAACATCAAGGCGTCCGGCGGCGGCCCTGACCTCGAGATCCCTGGCATCGTCGGATACAAACAGTCGCCGGCCGCAGGAGAAGAGGTACCCGCCGGCACAGTGGTCACAGTACAGTACAGCGATTTGTATACAGGGGATTAGGAAACCGTTTCATGTGAGGAAACTATGCGTTTGAGTCAAATCGTATGTGATATAGACGTTGATGTGCCGCAAGACATTGAGATCAGTGGCATCAGTTATGATTCACGCACGACAAAGCCGGGCGACGTATTCGTGGCTCTCGGCGACTATCCCGTCGACTGTCATCCGTACATCGCCGACGCAGTGGCCAAGGGCGCGGCGGCCGTCGTGTGCGAGCGCGACATGCGCGCGGGTGTGCCGACTGTGTTCGTACCCAATACACGCGCCGCCCTGCCGCACATCAGCGAGGCGTTCTACAGATACCCCGCGCGTGCGTTGACGCTCATCGGCGTAACGGGTACCAAGGGCAAGACGAGTACGACGCAGATGACCCGCGCGATCCTCGAGCACAGCGGCATCCGCTGCGGACTCATCGGCAGCGTACACAACATCATCGGCGGCGTCGCGCACGAAGCCATCAACAGTACGCCCGAAGCGCCCGCACTGTCTGAGATGTTTCGCCGTATGGCCGACGCAGGGGATACGCACTGCGTGATGGAGGTATCGTCGCACGCGCTCGCATTGCACCGCGTCGGCGCATTGCATTACGTCGTAGCGGGCTACACCAATCTCACGCTCGACCACCTCGACTTTCACGAGACGATGGAAGCGTACGGCGCGGCCAAGGCGCAGCTGTTCGGCATGTGCGACTACGGCGTACTCAACGCCGACGACGCGTACGCACACGAGATACTAAAAACGTGTGACTGTGCATATACATTATATGGAATAGACCACGGTGACATCCGCGCCGAAAATATCATGTACGACGTGGACAAGGTGCGCTTCAGCGTGGACGGACATGACGTATGTCTGCGCACACCCGCGCGATTCAGTGTGTACAACGCACTCTGCGCGATGGGCATCGGCCTACAGCTCGGCCTCGAGTTGGAGCAGTGCATCGCGGGTGTGGAGGCGCTCCACGGCGTGACCGGGCGGTTCGAGCCTGTACCGACGGGGCGCGGCTTCTCGATCTACATCGACCATGCGCATACGCCCGACAGTCTGCGCAACATCCTGACTGCCGCGCGTGAGATCACCAAAGGGCGGTTGATCTGCGTATTCGGATGCGGCGGCGACCGCGACCGCACCAAGCGTCCGATCATGGGACGTATCGCGTCGGAACTGGCCGACCTCGCCGTCGTCACGAGCGACAACCCGCGCACCGAGCATCCCGACGACATCATCCGCGAGATCCTCGCGGGTATTCCCGACGGTGCAACGAATTTTGTTGCCATACCCTCGCGACCCGACGCGATTGCGCACGCGATCCGCGTTGCAAACGACGGCGACTGTATCATCTTAGCCGGCAAGGGTCACGAGACCTATCAGATCATAGGACATACCAAGACACACATGGACGAGCGCGAGATTGTGCGCGATATATTGAACTCATGATTGCATTGACCATACGCGAGATCGCCGACGCCTGCAACGGGCAGTGCGTCGGCGACAACGACTACACGATTCACGAAATTACCACGGATAGCCGCAAGGCCGCGCCGCACACGCTGTTCGTCGCGCTCAAAGGTGAGCGTTTCGACGGCCACGACTTTGTGCGGGACGCAGTCAAAGCAGGTGCGTACGCAGTATCCGCCGTACCGTTTGACGGCGACGATGTGTCGGACGGGGCCGATATATCGGACAAGATCATACGCGTGCCTGACACGTTGGCGGCGCTGCGGGACGTTGCGGCCGCCTACCGCAGACGCTTTGACGTCCCTGTCATCGGCGTGACGGGTAGCGTCGGCAAGACGTCGACCAAGGACATGCTCGCCTGCGCGCTGTCACAGCACTACGTCACGCACAAGACGCAGGGCAACTTCAACAACGAGATCGGACTGCCGCTGACCGTGTTCGACATGAGCGACGCGCATCAGGTGTGCGTACTCGAGATGGGCATGAATCAGAAGGGCGAGATCAGCCGACTGGCCTCGATTGCGCGACCGTGTATCGCGTGCATCACCAACATCGGCACCGCGCACATCGGCAACCTCGGCAGCGTCGAAGGGATTCTTTCGGCCAAGCTCGAGATCCTCGACTACCTCGACACCCACGGCCTGGCCGACGACACGATCGTGGTGT
>CAYPOE010000219.1:0-4020 GCA_964412285.1 uncultured Eubacteriales bacterium
TCGGGTTGGCAAGCTGTGCAGTCGCTCTATGCAATCGGCAGCGGCGGACTCTTTGGACTCGGACTCGGACAGTCGAGGCAAAAATTCTTGTACATGCCCGAGGCGCACAACGATTTTATCTTCGCGATCCTCTGCGAGGAACTTGGCTTCCTCGGCGTCATCGTGGTCATGACGTTATTCATCATGCTGATCTGGCGCGGCATCATCATCGCGACCAAAGCGCCCGATACCTTCGGCTGCCTCATCGTCGTGGGATTCGTCTCGACGATTGCGGTGCAGGTGCTGCTCAACATCGCCGTCGTCACATCGTCCATGCCCGTCACGGGCGTATCGCTGCCGTTCTTCAGCTACGGCGGCACGTCGCTCATCATACTCTTGGCCGAGACGGGGATCATCCTCAACGTATCGCGGCACATCAACAATAGTTAGCGAAATACAACATCGTGACCCCTATTTTATTATCTTGATCATTTTTATTCTATGAAGATCCTGTTTGCGGCAGGCGGTACGGGCGGACACATCAACCCCGCCATCGCCATAGCGGATTATATGCGCGTGCAGTATCCCGATACGTCGGTGCTGTTCATCGGCGCGCAACGCGGTTTGGAGAAGGATTTGGTACCCAAGGCCGGGTACGACATCGAGTACATCCACATCATCGGCTTCAAGCGGCGCATCACGCCGTCGTTCTTTACACAGAATGTCCGCACGCTGTCGTACATTCGTAAGGCCATCAATGATTCGCGCGACATCATCAAGAGATTCCAGCCTGACGTCGTCATCGGTACGGGCGGCTACGTGTCGGGGCCTGTGCTGTACGCGGCAGCCAAACTCGGCATCCCCACACTGATCCACGAGTCCAATGCCTACGCTGGACTCGCAAGTAAGATTCTAGCGCGCTACGTCGACAGCGTATGCCTCGGTTTCGACGTCGCGCGGCGGTATTTCAAGAAGGCGCGGCGCATCGTCGTCACGGGCAATCCATTGCGCGGCGACATGATGACGTTGTCCGTCGAGGACGCACGCGAAATCATGCGCGTACCTGCCAACATGCCGTTTATCATAGCGTCGGGCGGTTCGCTCGGCGCCGAAGGGTTCATCGAGGCGATCCTCGAAGTCCTATACAGCGAGCCATCGCCGTACGCGATGCTGTTCGCGACGGGTACGGCGCAGTATGACGACGTGATGCGGCGCATCACCGAAGAGGACATCAAGCTGCCGCCGCGCGTGCAGATCGTGCCGTACATCTACAACATGCCGACCGCCATGCGCGCGGCCGACATCGTACTCACGCGCGGCGGCGCAATGACCATCAGCGAACTCACCGCGCTCGGGAAGGCGAGCATCATCATACCGTCCCCCAACGTCACGATGAACCATCAGGAGTACAATGCGCGGGCGCTCCGCGACGAGGGTGCGTCGATCATGTACACCGAGCGTATGCTCGAGAGTCGCGGCGGATACGAGAACTTTTGCACCGACGTACACGAACTCATCGTGAATCGCCAGAAGCGCAGTACGTTGGCCGCCAACGCGCAGCGCGTCGGCATCACCGACGCGGACAAACGCATCCATGACGAGATCCTGTCACTACTGAACAAGCAGAAGTAAATACACATATGATCACATACAAGCAGGTAGGCAAGGAATGCTTAGGACAATACGACGCGGTACCCATGCTCGTCCATGTGACGAGCCATTTTGTGTTGGACAAGCTCGATCGCGGCCTCGGCGGCTTTCTGATCAAAGAGATACCCGTTGAGCCGTATACCAAGGACTACGGCGTATACGAACGCGCTGCGGATTACGAGAAGCGATTCGACGTCACGCATTGGGCGTTCTTCATGGCGTTCGATGGCGACAATCCCGTAGGTGCGGCGACCGTGGTGTCGCGTACGCCTGAGGTCAACATGCTCGAGGGACGTGACGACCTCGCCGTGCTCTGGGACATCCGCGTCGACGATGCGTACAAGCGGCAGGGCATTGGGCAGCGTCTTTTCGATATGGCTGCCGATTGGGCGAGGAGTGAGGGGTTTCGACAGCTCAAGATTGAGTGCCAGAACATCAACGTCAACGCCGTGCGATTCTATCACAAGCAGGGCGCGGTACTCTGTAGCTTCAACGAGTACGCGTACCGCGAGCCCGACTGTCGACACGAGATCCAGTTTCTCTGGTATCTGGATTTATAAACATGGCCAGACAACAGATCAAGTGCCACGGCAGCGAAGGGCGGTTCGAGGAAGTCGCGGCGTTCATCTATGGACAGTATGGGCGTGATGTGCAGTATATCGCCGACGTCGCGGGCGGACAGGGTCTGCTGTCGCGCATATTAAACAAAAAGTATAACTACAGCGCCGAGGTCATCGACCCGCGCGGCTACACACTCAAGGGCGTGCCGTCGCGACAGGAAGAGTACGCACCGCCGTTGTCCGGATACTACGACCTTGTCGTCGGACTGCATCCCGACGAGGCGACGCGCGCCGTCGTCGAGAGCGCATTGGTCAAGCCCATCCTCGTCGTACCTTGCTGCAACTTTTGGGATCGAATGGTCAAGCTCGGCGCAAAAGAGCTTGTGGATTCGATCTGCGCGTACCTACGCGAGCACAGGATTGCGTACGACGTCGTGGAATTCGGCTTCAAAGGGCCGAAGAACATCGGCATATACACTACAAGATAACGGGAGTTAGTATGTATCAACATCACATTGATTCGATCGAGAAACTCAAGGCGTATTTCGCCAAACAGAGCGGCATCGTCGCGCTCGTACTCGGCGGTTCTGTCGCCAAAGGCAAGGAGCGTCCTGATTCTGACCTCGACGCGCTCGTCATCGTGACTGACGAACGGTTCGCCGAACAGGAAGCCAAAGGCGTACTGTCGGAGTGCGTCATGGGTGAATGCACGTACGAGGACGGCTACTTTGACATCAAGTATAGCACCGCAAACTACTTGCGCGCGTTGGTCGACAAGGGTAGCGAGCCGTCGCGCAATGCGTTCCTCGGCTGCAAAATCCTCTGGTGCGACGATCCTGAGGTTGCCGCACTCATCGAACGCGTACCGCAGTATCCTGCGCACGAGCGCGAAGAGAAGCGGCTATCGTTCTACGCGACATTGGAACTCAACGCAGGATATTTCTGGGACGTGTCGAACGACAACATCTACCTGCGTACACGCACGTGCGCCGATGTCGTGCTGTTCGGATTGCGATTGGTGTTGGCCGAACACGGCGTACTATTCCCGTGCCACAAGGCGCTGTTCGCGACGGTCGCCGAGCTACCCGGCACCGAGGCGTTGCTACAACACGCGACCAACCTGTTGCGTGAACCGACAGACGAGCGCAAGCAGGCGTTCATGGACGAACTCAAGGGTTGCATCACGTATGTACCGCCCGAGAACTACGCCGTCGTACTCACGCGATTCATCGACGACAACGAACTCTGGTGGTACAAGGATCGCCCTGTGATCACAGAATGGTAAAACAATAAAAACATGTGGATCATTTGATCCACATGTTTTTATTTGACTACACCATCGGTCTTGCTGACGACGCGCTCTTTCTTTTCGAGGAATAGCTTGATATAGAGCGCCGTGAGGAACAGTCCTGCGCCTGAGAACAGCATGAGCAGCTGCTGCGCGCGCACGACGAATCCATTGACGACGAGCGAACCCGGCGTGATGCGTTCCATGACGAACGCGCCGATGAATACCGCGCCGAAGCCGATGAGTCCGACGATGGCGTTGGTTGATCCTACATACATCATGCGCTTCTCCGTCGGCGCGTAGTCGAACTGGATATTCATGAACGCGATATTTGTCGTCGACCAGCCGACCGCCGAGATCATGCAGATGAGCGGGTACATCCACCATGCGTTCTCGGGTACGAAGAAGAAGTAGATCACGTGTACGAACCCGAGTACGATGCAGACGTAACGTATGACGAGCGCCCAACTCTTTCGGTCGGCGAATCTGCCCCAGAATCGTACGAGCACGGCCTTCCAGAGCCCTTGCACGAACACCATGACA
>CAYPOE010000220.1:0-3984 GCA_964412285.1 uncultured Eubacteriales bacterium
AGTGGAGAGGACATCGGATCAACATCATTGATACGCCCGGACACGTGGACTTTACCGTTGAGGTTGAGCGTTCACTGCGCGTCCTCGATGGTAGCGTCACGGTTTTTTGTGCGAAAGGCGGCGTAGAGCCGCAGAGCGAAACGGTTTGGCGTCAGGCCGATAAGTACGGCGTACCGCGTATGGCGTACGTCAATAAGATGGACATCATGGGTGCGGATTTCTATAACGTACTCGACATGATGCGTACACGCCTCGGCTGTAATGCCGTGCCGATTCAATTGCCCATTGGCA
The DNA here is from genome assembly GCA_964412285.1 of uncultured Eubacteriales bacterium. Taxonomy (GTDB): domain Bacteria; phylum Bacillota; class Clostridia; order Monoglobales; family CAYZNM01; genus CAYZNM01. The sequence goes on from CAYPOE010000220.1 coordinate 292, forward strand.
AAGAAGAGGACTTCAAGGGCATCATCGACCTATTGTTGATGAAGGCGTATATCTACAACGACGACAAGGGCAACGACATCCTTGAGACCGACATCCCCGAGGACATGCAGGAGCTTGCGCACCAGTACCGTCAGGAATTGGTGGAAGCGGCGAGCGAGATGGACGATCACCTCATGGAGTGTTTCATGAACGATGAGGAGCCTGAGTTGTCCGAACTCAAGCGCGCGATCCGCGCCGCTACGATTGCGGTCAAGATGGTGCCCGTCGTGTGCGGTACAAGTTATCGCAACAAGGGTGTACAGAAGCTGCTTGACGCGGTCATCGACTACATGCCGTCGCCGCTCGACGTACCCTCGATCAAGGGTGTTGACCCTGATACCGAGGAAGAGGTCGAACGTCCCGCAGACGACAAAGCGCCGTTCAGCGCGTTGGCATTCAAGATCATGACCGACCCGTACGTGGGCAAACTTTGCTTCTTCCGCGTATACAGCGGCACGATTACCAAGGGCAGTACGATATACAACGCGACCAAGGGTACGACCGAACGCATCGGCCGCATCCTGCAGATGCACGCGAATCATCGCGAGGACATCGAAGTCGTGTACTCGGGCGACATCGCAGCGGCCGTCGGTCTCAAAAATACGACGACGGGCGACACGCTCTGTCTCGAGGACAACGCGGTCGTGCTCGAGTCAATGGAATTCCCCGAACCCGTTATCCGCGTCGCCATCGAACCCAAGACCAAGGCCGGTCAGGAGAAGATGACGATTGCGTTGGCGAAGCTCGCCGAGGAAGACCCGACGTTCAAGACGTATACCGATCAGGACACAGGGCAGACCATCATCGCAGGTATGGGCGAGTTGCACCTCGAGATCATCGTGGATCGTATGCTCCGCGAGTTCAAGGTCGAAGCCAACATCGGTAAGCCGCAGGTTTCGTACAAAGAGACCATCACCAAGGCCATCAAGCAGCACCACCGCTTCGCCCGCCAGTCGGGTGGTCGTGGACAGTTTGCCGACGTTACGATCGAGATCGAACCGTTGGAGGTTGGCGCAGGCTACGAGTTTGTCAACAAGATCGTAGGCGGCGTCATACCCAAAGAATATATCCCGGCTGTCGACGATGGCGTCAAGGGCGCAATGAATAACGGCGTATTGGCTGGCTATAATGTAGTCGACGTACGCGTGTCGCTTGTGGATGGTTCATACCACGAGGTCGACTCGTCCGAGCTTGCGTTCAAGATCGCGGGTTCCATGGCGTTCAAAGAGGCCATGAAGAAGGCGGCTCCCGTACTCAAAGAGCCGATCATGCAGGTAGACGTATCCGTACCGGAAGAGTACATGGGCGACGTCATGGGCGACTTATCGTCGCGACGCGGCCAGATCCACGGTATGGAGGCGCGCAACGGCGTACAGGCGATCAAAGCGCAGGTACCGCTGTCCGAGATGTTCGGTTACGCGACCTCGTTGCGTTCGGCTTCACAGGGGCGCGGCGTGTACTCGATGCAACCGTCGCACTACGCACAGGTACCGCAGAGCGTACAGGAAGACATCATCTCGTTGCGCGAGAGCAAATCTTAAGCCTTAACTATTACTCCGGTTTTTATCGGATTAATAATACAACACAGTAACAAATGCTACGATTATATGTAGGAGGACATCATGGCAAAAGCGAAGTTTGAACGCACCAAACCGCACGTAAACGTCGGTACCATTGGTCACGTTGACCATGGCAAGACATCGCTGACAGCTGCTATCACCAAGGTTCTGGCGTTCGAGGGTAAGGCGAAGTATACGGCTTACGACCAGATCGACAAGGCTCCCGAGGAGAAAGAGCGCGGTATTACGATCTCGACAGCGCACGTTGAGTATGAGACAACCAATCGTCACTACGCTCACGTCGACTGCCCGGGTCACGCCGACTACGTTAAGAACATGATCACGGGTGCTGCGCAGATGGACGGCGCAATCCTCGTTGTATCGGCTGCCGACGGTACGATGCCCCAGACCAAAGAGCACATCCTGCTCTCACGTCAGGTTGGCGTTCCGTATATCGTCGTTTATATGAACAAGGCGGATCAGGTTGACGATCCCGAGCTCATCGAACTCGTTGAGATGGAAGTTCGTGAGATGTTGTCGGACTATGAATTCCCCGGCGACGACATCCCCGTCATCGTAGGTTCGGCTCTGCAGGCACTCGAGTGCCCGAGCGAGGATCCCAATGATCCCGCTTACAAATCGATCCTTGAGCTGATGGCTGCCGTTGACAAGTATATCCCGACTCCCGAGCGTAAGACAGACCTGCCGTTCCTGATGCCGGTCGAGGACGTATTCTCGATCACAGGTCGCGGTACGGTTGCTACGGGTAGGGTTGAGCGTGGTCGCATCAAAGTATCCGAGGAAGTTGAGATCGTCGGTCTGGCTGACGAACCCCGCAAGGTCGTCGTTACCGGTATCGAGATGTTCCGCAAGCTGCTTGAGTACGGCGAGGCAGGCGACAACATCGGCGTACTGATGCGCGGCGTACAGCGTAACGAGATTGAGCGCGGTCAGGTTCTTGCAAAGCCGGGTTCGATCAAGCCGCACACCAAGTTCTCGGGCGAGGTTTACGTCCTGACCAAGGAAGAGGGTGGCCGTCATACGCCGTTCTTTAACAACTATCGTCCGCAGTTCTACTTCCGTACCACGGACGTTACAGGCGTAGTCAATCTGCCCGAAGGCACAGAGATGTGTATGCCTGGCGACAACATCGAGATGAGCGTCGAGCTGACCAAGCCGATCGCTATCGAGGAAGGTCTGCGTTTCGCTATCCGCGAGGGTGGCCGTACCGTAGGTTCTGGCGTCGTTACCAAGATCAACGAGTAATCATACGATATACAAACAAAAACGCTTGCTCGCGCAGGCGTTTTTGTTTTGTTGTGTCATGTGCAAAACAAGAAAGCCCGTTCAAATCAAAGCGTCACGCGGAACCCGCCGCGACTCCACAACCACAGGGGCGTATGTATGTCGATGGGCTGATACGCCACATCGCGCAACGCGCGATCCCATCGCTCGGCTACGATCTCTTGGACAGCGGATGACGCCCGTTCATCCGACGTGATCAAACCGAGCCTCTCGCTTGCTTGCACAACGTGCGTGTCAGGTGCAACTGTGATCTTGTCTCGGTCGATGAATGCGACATCGGTACGTTGTTCTATGACGTATAACCAATAATTCAGAATCTTGTTGCCTCCGAGATATGGAAAGCACGCCTTGTTATCGGCTATATATCGTTTGATGCGCTCAACGGAGTACCCATTGGCGGCGAACAGCGTACGTATATCGCCGTCGAAATGGACGACGATGGTATTACATAATGTTCGCCATAGGACGGGCTGCTTGTTGGGCTGCAAGGCGATCCTGTATTTCAGCAGCTTCTCCCGCAGTGTATCGCCCGACATAGACAGCACGGCATACACGTCGAACACATCCTGCGTACCGGGATCCAAGTATGTCTGATGAGCCGATTCCCAAAGTTTATACGAATTGCGTTGATAGTTGAGTGCCATCGGCAGTGTAAAGTACAAGAAATTCGCCGCGGAGTCTTTTGCCAATCCTGGATTCTCATCCTCAGGCATGGTTTCTCCGCCCAACAGACCCAGATCATACAGATGCAACAGCTTTTCAATTCGTGATACGATAACCGAAACGTCTT
>CAYPOE010000221.1:0-3959 GCA_964412285.1 uncultured Eubacteriales bacterium
ACAACAACGCGTCTCGATACTTCATGCAGCTGTTCTCAAGTTATGAGCGCGAACAGGTATTCTTTGCCGACATGAAACGCGTCTACGACGATTACAAATTCAAACGCATTGGGTTCGATGCATTTCTGTCCTACTTTCAAAAATAACCCAACCCATTTCAGAATATGAAGATCAGGGAATTACGCGACATCAGCGCCGGCGCGCGACCCGTACCTGTCACACGCACTGTGACAGACAGCTCGCCCGTGCAATCCTTTTCGCGCCATCTCGACGCCGTCAACAAAGACAACTATCTGGCGTATTTCTCCGAGATGACGGAGCGTATCACGCAGCAGGGCATTGTACTCGGCAACAAGCCCGATATGTACGAGATGCAGCGCTACCGCGCGCTCATCGGCGAGTTTATGTCGGAGGCCGTGCGGTTCTCGTTCGAGTTCGACCGCAACGGCGTGACCGATCATCGCGGCAACAGCAGGGTCTATGCCAACATCCGCAACATCGATGCGCACCTCGATCGGTTGGCCTCGGCGGTTCTCGCCGAGCAAAAGGATAACCTTGAGATCGTCGGCATGATTGACGACATACGCGGTTTGGTACTTGACATCTTGTTGTAAGCGTGGTGTACGCGTTGCGTACACGCCGCGTTATTTGTCTTGCCGTTTTACATAATCTACAATCTCTACAATTTGCATCATTGTGTTGACGCATATCTTATGCTACACATGATTGCTTTATGCGCAGAAGTGTGCTATGCTTGTGATATACTATCTAACGAATATGATTTGATTTTTTACAGGGGAAATCTGAAAATACATGAGCGATAAAATCGTCATCAAGGGTGCGAGGGTACACAACCTCAAGAATGTCGACGTGGAGATCCCGCGCGACCAGCTCGTCGTCATCACGGGACTGTCGGGTTCGGGTAAATCGAGCCTTGCGTTCGACACGATCTACGCCGAGGGACAGCGCCGCTACGTCGAGTCGCTATCGGCGTACGCGCGACAGTTCCTCGGGCAGATGGATAAGCCCGACGTCGACCACATCGAGGGGTTGTCGCCCGCGATCTCCATCGACCAGCGCACCACGAGCAAGAACCCGCGCTCGACCGTCGGCACTGTGACCGAGATCTACGACTATCTGCGCCTGCTCTACGCGCGCATCGGCATCGTGCATTGTCCCAAGTGTGGCATACCCATCAACCGCCAGTCCATCGACCAAATCGTCGACAGCGTGACCGCGCTCGGTGAGCGTACGCGCATCCTCGTGCTGTCGCCGATCATCCGGGGCAAGAAGGGTGAACATGTCAAGATCTTCGAGGACGCAGTCAAAGCAGGCTACGCGCGCGTGCGCGTCGACGGCAACACCTACGATTTGCAGGAGCCGCCGAAACTCGAGAAGAATAAGAAGCACACGATTGAGATTGTCGTCGACCGCATCGTGATTTCGCCCGACATACGCGGTCGTCTGACGGAGTCTGTCGAACTCGCGCTGAATCAGTCGAGCGGCGGCATCGTGACGATCAACGACGTCGACAAGGATGCGGACTATGTCTACAGTCAGGAGTATGCGTGCCACGACTGCGGCATCTCGATTGAGGAGATGAGTCCGCGCTCATTCTCGTTCAACTCGCCGTACGGTGCGTGTAAGACGTGCAGCGGCCTCGGCTTTGAGCTCAAACTCGACCCCAACCTGATTCTGCCCAACAGCCGCCTGTCGCTCGACGACGGCGCGATCGACTGTTGTGGTTGGAACAGCGGTAATACGAGTTCGGGTGCGCACAATGTGTTCAAGGCACTCGCCAAGCACTACGGTTTCTCGACGAGCACGCCCATCGGCGAACTGCCCGAACATATCATCCATATATTGCTCTACGGTACGGGCGACGAGAAGGTCACGGTCATGTACCAACGTTCCGACGGCAACGGGCAGGGTACGTACACGAATGCGTTTGAGGGCGTGATACCCAATCTGGAACGCCGTTACCGCGAGACGGGCAGCGAGTACATGAAGGGCGAGATCGAGGGCTACATGAGCCAGAATGTCTGCAACGACTGCAAAGGCGATCGCCTCCGCCCCGAGATGTTGGCTGTGACCATCGGAGGTAAATCGATTAGTCAGGCGTGTAGGCTGCCTGTGCGTGACGCGTTGGCATTCTTCTCGTCGCTGTCGCTCACGGAGAAAGAGACGCTGATTGCGGCGCAGGTACTCAAAGAAATCAATGAGCGGCTCGGTTTCTTGCTCAACGTGGGTCTCGACTACCTATCCATGTCGCGCGCGTCGGCGACGCTGTCGGGCGGCGAGGCACAGCGCATCCGTTTGGCAACGCAGATCGGCTCGTACCTGATGGGCGTGCTCTATATCCTGGACGAGCCGTCGATTGGTCTGCACCAGCGCGATAACGAGAAGTTGTTGTCGACGCTCAAGCGACTCCGCGACCTGGGTAACACGCTGATCGTCGTGGAGCACGACGAGGACACCATGCGTGCATCTGATCACATCATCGACATGGGGCCGGGTGCGGGTAGCAACGGCGGCGAGGTCGTCGCCATCGGTACATGCGCCGAGATCATGGACAACCCCGCGTCGGTCACAGGGCAGTACCTGTCGGGTGCCAAGAGGATCCCCACGCCTGCGACGCGTGGTACGGGCAATGGCGCATCCATCACGATACGCGGCGCGCGCGAGAACAACCTCAAGGGCGTCGACGTTACGATCCCGCTCGGCTGTTTTGTCGTCGTGACAGGCGTGTCGGGCAGCGGCAAGTCGTCGCTCGTCAATGAGATATTGCACAAGCGGCTGTCCGTTGAACTCAACGGCGCGAAGCGCAAGGTCGGCGCGCACGACGGCATCGACGGCATGGAGCACCTCGATAAAGTCATTGATATCGATCAGTCGCCGATCGGCCGTACGCCGCGCTCGAATCCCGCGACGTATACGGGGCTGTTTGGCGAGATTCGCGAGCTGTTCGCGACGACCAACGACGCCAAGCTCCGCGGCTACAAACCGGGACGATTCAGCTTCAACGTACGCGGCGGGCGATGTGAGGCGTGTAGCGGGGACGGTATCATCAAGATCGAGATGCACTTCCTGCCCGACGTCTACGTCCCGTGTGAGGTGTGCAAGGGCAAACGCTACAACCGCGAGACGCTCGAGGTGCATTACAAGGGCAAGTCGATTGCCGACGTGCTCGACATGACGGTCGACGAGGGTTGCGTGTTCTTCGAGAACGTGCCGCGCATCTTGCGCAAGCTCACGACGCTCCGCGACGTGGGACTCGGCTACATCAAGATCGGGCAGTCGTCGACGACGCTATCGGGCGGCGAGGCGCAACGCGTCAAGCTCGCGACAGAGTTGTCGCGCCGCGCGACGGGACGTACGGTATATATCCTCGACGAGCCGACGACGGGTCTGCATATAGCCGACGTACACCGATTGATTGAGGTATTGCAGCTACTCGTATCGACAGGCAACACCGTCGTTATCATCGAGCATAACCTTGACGTGATCAAGGTAGCCGACTACATCGTTGACCTCGGCCCCGAGGGCGGAGATCTCGGCGGCACTGTCGTATGTCACGGTACGCCCGAGGATATCGCGGCCTGCGACGCGTCGTATACGGGGCGCTTCCTGAAGCTCGTGTTGGAGCAGTAAGATGATCAAAGCCGCGACAGTTGTCGCGGCTTTGGTTTGTCCATCTCGTGAAGATGGGGATTATGCTCCAGACTGTGTGAAAACGCAAGGGGTACTGGCAAATTGCACAAACAATCAGAGAATGGCCCTTGTGCAATTCCATTCTTATAGCATTTAAGAGCATTTTCGTAACGATGCAGGGGTCGTTCCCTACGTTTTTACGTTTTGATTTTGTGCATTTTGCTATTTCGATTTTGTTTTCACACAGTCTGGCTCATTTGGTGTGGTTAAACATATGGTCTTTCATCTTTTATGAACACAAGATGACC
>CAYPOE010000222.1:0-3948 GCA_964412285.1 uncultured Eubacteriales bacterium
TTCTACAAAATCGAATGATACAACCACCGCGACGGAGGATGTGGCAGCTGTGGATAAGGCCAGCATCACCAGTTGGGACGACCCAAATATATCGTGGCGGCAGTACATCGACAAACCCGTGACCATCGAGTGCTACTTGGATTTCGACTGGTATGCGGTCGACACATGGGGCAAGGACGACGTATCCAAAGAGATTACCAAACGTACCGGCGTATCGCTCAAGGTCACGAAGTCGTCTGACCTTAACCAGTTGGGCGTGCTGTTCGCCGCTGACCAGTTGCCAGAGATGATGTTTACGTCGAATATGGTCGAGCGCTTCTACGATCCCGATTTCATCTATCCGTATGATGAACTCATCAACGAGTACTGCCCTGAGTTTATGACACTCATCGATCCGATCGAGATCATCAACAATACCCAACCTGACGGTCACATGTATACGCTCAAGTCGCACTACAACTCGGCCGACGCGTGGGCGGATCCGCGCAACCTGCCGTCGCCGGGTATGACGACGATGGCGTGGCGCGAGGACATCTGCAAGCAGCTTGGCATCCCCGAGATCACGAGCGTCGAGGAATTGTTGGACGCATTCGCGACGGTCAAGGCGCAACTGCCCGACATGATCGTATACGCGCCGCAGGCTTCATGGGGTAACCCCATCATGGAGTTCATGGACGCGCGCGAAGGCGTAGGCCCTGTCATCAAGGACGGCAAGGTCAAACTCGCGTATGAGAGCAACCGCGCGTATGACTGGCTCGTACTGCTCAACCAAATGGTACGCAGCGGCTACATCAATCCCGAGATGTTCACCTACCAGACGTCGCAGTGGGATGAAATCGTTAAGCAAGGCAACACGTTTGCCAACAGCTACAATACATCGACAGCCGACTCGTTCAACAGATACTACGACGAGAACGGCATGAGCGGCAAATGGTTCGTGCACCCCAAGAAGCCGCTATCCTATCAGGGCGAGACCGTCTATCAGCCCGTCGACGGCGGAGTAGGCTGGGCGTCGCTGTTCATCAGCAAGAACTGCAAGAATCCCGAGCGCGCGATTGACTATATGGAATTCCTCAAGAGCCCCGAGGGCGACGCGCTCACACAGTGGGGTATCGAGGGCTACCACTACAACCTCACCGAGGATAAGCTGATCAAGCGTCCCGACAATTTCCCTGATATGAAGGATACAGGCATCGGCCCGTGGTACTTCATGGCGTCGGGCTTGGGCGAAGGCGTTGCGTTTATGTCAGGCAAGGTAGGCCCCACGCCGCAGTATACGCAGGCCATCGACTACGCCAAGACAGCCAAAGAGTATTACCTCCGCGATCCGGCACGCGCGTTCATTGCGCCGCTACCCGATACCGATGAGTTCAACATTCGTACCAAGTTGGGCGATCTGTATACGCAGATCAAGCTCGACATGTACAACGCGGCTTCGGAAGCTGAACTCAAGCAGATCTATGATAAGTTCGTGTCCGATGCCGAGCAGACCGGCGCGTCCAAGCTCCGCGACTGGTATCAGACCAAGTACGACGAAGCCAAGAAGCGTTATGAATAATCACATAATCGCGTAATCACATAATCGCATAATTGCATTCTGCTGTCAGCATCGCGTAAATGACGCCCCTCGGGCGTTGTTTACGCGTGTTATTTCATAGGACGATACACGGGAGGACATATGGTACTATCCACACGCGGACTTACGCAATGGCGCATCGTCGTATCCAAGTGCGCGCCGACCGAGGTCAAACTCGCCGCACACGACTTAAAGCGATTCCTGTTCGATGTGACGGGTGCGACGTTTATGCTCTACGACGACACAACGCCGTTCACCTGCAAAGAGATCATCATAGGCAACAACGCACATACCGAACAGAGCGGCGTCGCCATCGATTACGCGTCGCTCGGCAACGAGGGCTATGCGATCCGCACGTACGACGGGGGCGTCGTGATCGCGGGCAACAAGCCGCGCGGTACCGTCTACGGCGTGTACGGCTTCCTCGAGGACTACATTGGTCTGCGCTTCTATACCAAGGATTTCACATACATTCCCAAACGTGCGACGCTGCACATCGGTTGCATCGACGATACGCAGGTACCTGTGCTTGAGTACCGCGACCCGTTCTATGGGCAGAACTTTGATCCCGACTGGCACGTGCGCAACAAGTCAAATACCACGATGGCCAACCTTGACGTCATGCATGGCGGCAAGATGAAGTACAAGGGCTTCGTGCATACGTTCGAGCATCTGATTTCGCCCGACGACTACTTCGACGAGCATCCCGAATACTTCTCGATGATCGACGGCGTACGCATCAAAGAAAAGACGCAGCTCTGCCTGACCCATCCCGACGTACTCAAATTAGTCATCGATAAGGTCAAGCAGTGGATGCAGGACGAGCCTGATACGAACCTCATCTCGGTATCACAGAACGACTGGATCAACCCCTGTCAGTGTCCCGGCTGCAAGGCCATCGACGACGCGGAGGGTACGCAGGCAGGCACCCTGATCACGTTCGTGAACCAAGTCGCCGAGGCGCTCGAGGACGAGTATCCCGACCTCATCATCGACACGCTTGCGTATCAGTACACGCGCAAAGCGCCCAAGACGATCCGCCCACACAAGAACGTCGCGGTGCGACTCTGCTCGATCGAGTGCTGCTTCGCGCATCCGCTGTCCGAATGCACGGTCATGGCGTCGTTCAAGAAGCGCGACTGGGCGCGCGACGACTTCGCGGGCGACATCAAGGAGTGGGCGAAGGTCTGCGATCGGCTGCACATTTGGGACTACGTGACCAATTTCGCGCACTATTTAAGCCCGTTCCCGAACTTCAAAGTACTCAAAGAGAACATTCGATTCTTTATCGACAACCACGTCACGGGCATCTTTGAGGAGGGCAATACCGCGGGCGATACGCCTATCGAACTCAACGCGTTGCGGCAGTACGCATTGGCCAAGCTGCTCTGGAACCCCGATCTCGACGTAGATCGCATCGTCAATGAGTTCATCTCGATCTACTACGGCGGCGCGGCACAGGCGATCCGCGAATACTTCGACCTGATTCACGCGCAGCTGACGCCCGATACCCACATGGGCATCTATGATCTGCCGACGCGCGAGTACTATCCGCCCGAGATGATCGCCAAGGCCGAAGAACTCTTCGCGCGCGCCGAGATGTTGGCTGACAACGATACCGTGCTCGACCGCGTCAAACTCTGCGGACTGTCGGTCAAGTACCTCAAAATGGCGCAGACGACGCAGGCGGGTACGCCTGAACGCATCGCGGCCGTCGACGCCATCGTCGATGCGGCCGACTGGTATGGCGTCAAAGAAATCCGCGAGGGCGCGCCCAATGATAAATGGCGCGAAAAACTCAAGGCAGAGGAACTACGTCCTGTGAATGATTAAAGGTGGTGATGGAATTGGCAGGCAAATCAAAGTTTGGGCGTTTCTGGATACGCTTCAAGCGGCAGTGGATACTCCAATGCTTCGCACTGATGGGTATCGCGTTCCTGATCGTGTTCAGCTACATCCCCATGTTCGGTATCACGATTGCATTCAAAGAATATAAGGTGCGCGATGGTATCATGGGCTTCTTCACGAGTCCCAATGTCGGCTTCAAATGGTTTTTAGAGTTTTACAACGACCTCGGCTTCTGGAACATCATACGCAACACGTTGGTCATCAGCATCAGCAAGCTGATCTTCATCTTCCCGCTGCCCATCATCTTCGCGCTCGCGCTCAACGAACTGCGCAGCCAAAAGATCAAGCGCGTCGTGCAGACCGTCAGCTATCTGCCGCACTTTATCTCGTGGGTCGTCGTATCGGGTATGCTGTTCTCGTTCTTTAATTCGCAGACAGGCTTGGTCAACCGCGTATTCATCGAACTCGGATTCATCAAAGAACCCATGACGAGGCTATCGTCGGCCGACGCGTTCGTACCCAGG
>CAYPOE010000223.1:0-3914 GCA_964412285.1 uncultured Eubacteriales bacterium
GACCTATTTGATTGCGATACCGATTGGTATCTACTCGGCCACACATCAGTATTCGCTTTGGGATTACCTCGCGACGGCCGTAGGATTCGTGGGACTTGCAGTGCCTTCGTTCCTGCTTGCGTTATTCCTGATGTACTGGCTGCATACGCTCGGCATACCTGTTGGCGGACTGTTCAGCGAAACATTCCGCGACGCGGCGTGGAGCTGGGGCAAGTTCGTAGACTTATTGCAGCACTTGCTTGTACCTGTGCTCATCACAGGACTTGCAGGTACGGCGGGCAATATCCGTACGGTACGCGCGACATTGCTTGACGAACTCGGAAAGGATTACGTAGAAACCGCGCGCGTCAAAGGTTTATCCGAGATGAAACTTCTGATTAAGTATCCCGTGCGTGTCGCGCTGAATCCCATGTGGAGCACGATCGGCTGGCTGTTGCCCGCGATTGTATCGGGCGCTACCATCGTTGATGTCGTACTGAATCTGCCGACGATGGGCCCGTTATTATTAGGCTCGTTAAAGTCGCAGGATATGTATCTGGCAGGTAGCATCGTGCTGATCCTCACGTTCCTTACGCTCGTAGGCACATTCATCTCCGACATCATACTCGCAGTATCCGACCCGCGTATCCGTTACGAATAATCCGAGAGGTGGCATAACATATGGCGAATAAGCTATTGAATAAAAAGAAACAAGCCGACGCCGCACTGTCGGAAGAGGAATTGTTTGAACGCAGCGTGTACACTGCGAGTCAGACAAAGCTCGTACTCATGCGCTTTCTGAATCACAAGCTCGCGGTAATCGGCATGGTCGTACTCGCTTTCTTCTATCTCGCAGCGATATTCGCGCCTACGGTGACGATTAATGACCCGACCAAACCATACGACGATTACGTCTACTGTCAGCCGCAAGGCATCCGTTTCTGGGATGATAAAGTATTCTCCATCAGACCGTTCTACTACGGCATGACCAAGGAACGCGATCCCAAGACGTTATCCATGAAGTACACGATTGACACGAATAAACGGTACTACGTAAACTTCTTTACCAAAGGGTACAAGTATAAACTGTTTGGTTTATTTGTAACAGACTTTCATTTGATCGGCGCACAGCCGTCGTCTCCGCTGTTCCTGTTCGGTACGGATAAGATGGGGCGCGACTTATTCTCTCGTAATGTATTCGCCGCGCGTATCTCGCTGACCGTAGGACTCGTCGGCGTTGCGCTGACATTCGTACTCGGCTGCATACTCGGCGGCGTATCGGGATTCTACGGCAAAACGGTTGACCTCGTCATCCAGCGTATCATCGAGTTCCTTATGTCGATCCCGACCTTGCCGCTGTGGATGGCGCTATCCGCCGCACTGCCGCGCGAATGGTCGCAATTGCAGATGTACTTTGCCATCACCATCATCCTCGCCGTCGCAGGTTGGACGGGACTTGCGCGCGTCGTACGCGGCAAGATCATGAGCTTAAAGAACGAAGATTATATCACGGCCGCCGTACTTTCCGGCGTACCCGACGGCAGCATCATAGGCAGGCATCTACTGCCCGGATTTGCAGGTTATCTGATTGTCAGCGTAACCATGTCGATCCCCTCGATGATACTCGGCGAAACCGCGCTCTCGTATCTTGGGCTCGGCTTACAGTCGCCTACCATCAGTTGGGGCGTGCTATTGAGCGAAGCGCAGAGCGTCAAGGTCATCGCCATGACGCCGTGGATTATGTTGCCCGGATTATCCGTCATACTCGCGGTCATGGCATTCAACTTCGTAGGCGACGGTCTGCGCGATGCGATTGACCCGTACAAGAATAATTAAGGGGGTGAAACTGTGGAACGTGACGTTATATTATCAGTAGAAAACCTGACGACCGAGTTTCACCTGCGCGAAGGCGTCCTTCGCGCCGTGGACAACATCTCGTTTGATGTGGAGCGCGGCGAGGTTGTGGCGCTCGTAGGAGAGTCCGGCTGCGGCAAGAGTATCACGGTTAAGTCGATCATGCGTTTGGTGCGCAAGCCGGGTAAGTGCCGCGGCAAGATTCGCTTTATGCGCAAGAACGCCGAAGAGGTTGACTTTCTTACGTTAAACGAACGCGGCGAAGAGGTACGCAAGATACGCGGCCGTTATCTGAATATGATCTTCCAAGAGCCGATGAACGCGCTGTCGCCTGTGCATACGATTGCGAATCAGATGATTGAAGCCATCATGCTGCACACGGATATGACCAAGGAACAGGCGCGCGCGCACAGCATAAAGCTGCTCGGCGACGTAGGTATACCCGAACCCGAAAAGCGTATCGATGCGTATTCATTCCAGTTATCAGGCGGAATGCGGCAGCGCGCATTGATAGCGATGGCCATCTCGTGCAATCCTGAATTGCTGATCGCAGACGAGCCGACTACCGCGCTTGATGTTTCGGTTCAGGCGCAGATATTAAAGATCATCAAAGATTTGCAAGAGCAGTACAATATGTCGGTCATCTTTATCACGCACGACCTCGCCGTCGTTGCGCAGATGGTAGACCGCGTATGCATCATGTACCTCGGACAAATCGTAGAGGAAGCGCCGGTTGAGGAGATATTCCGCAATCCCGTTCATCCTTATACAAAGAAGCTGATGTCGTCGATCCTCGACCCCGGCGATAAGCGCGATATGCAGACGCGCGTGAATACGATCAGCGGCGCGGTGCCCGAGCCGATTCATCTGCCGTGGCGCTGCAACTTTATGGATAGGTGCGACGAGTACGACCCCGCGGTATGTCATAAAACTGAGCGTCCGGATTTTATAGACATCGGCAAAGGACTGCGCCACAGGGTACGCTGCTTGAAATATAACGGCGGCGTATGTGAACCGCGTCCGCTTCAGCGCGACGACGAGTCCAAGAAGCGCGGAAAGGGGGCGTAATCATGGCAGAGAACAAACGTGAACTCATCCGCGTCGAAGGCTTAAAGAAGTACTACAGCGTCGAAAAGGGCGTAATGAAGAAAGCCACCGCGATACTCAAAGCCGTTGACGATGTATCATTTTCGATATACGAAGGCGAAACCCTCGGCATGGTAGGCGAGTCCGGCTGCGGCAAGAGTACGATTGGTAAGTCTATGCTCCGCGCTTTCCCGATTACAGAGGGCAAAGTCGTCTGCAACTTTGACGATCACAAGCCGATTGACGTAGCCAAGATGAGTATGATCGAGCTGCGCAATAACGGTTTTAGGCGCAATACCCAGATGATATTCCAAGACCTGAACTCGTCGCTCGATCCGCGCATGTCGGTAATGGATATTATCACGGAGCCATTAAAGTATAACTCGAATATGAACTCGTCGGAGATGAAGGACAGGGCTACGCAGCTCATGGAGCATGTCGGTCTTGATCCCAAATATCTAAAGCGTTATCCGCACGCATTCTCAGGCGGACAGCGCCAGCGCATCAGTATCGCGCGTGCGTTATCGACAGAGCCGAAGTTTATCGTAGCAGACGAACCTACGTCTGCGCTCGACGTATCGATCCAGGCACAGATACTCAATCTGCTCACGGATTTACAGAGCCAGCACGGTTTGTCATATTTATTCGTATCGCATAACCTCGGCGTCATACGCCGCGTATCGGATAGAGTCGCGGTCATGTATCTCGGACGCATGGTTGAACTCGGCGATAACGAATCGGTATTCGAGTCGCCAAAGCATCCGTATACCGAGGCACTCATGAAAGCCATACCCATCGCCGACCCGCTGATTAAATCGGGACTCGAATCCGCGCCGGGCGAGATAGGCAATCCACTGAACCCGCCTTCAGGTTGTTATTTTCATCCACGCTGTCCGTATGCGAACGATGTATGCAAGAAGGAAACGCCGACGTTTACCGACGTAGGCGGCGGACACTGCGTCGCATGTCACAGGGCGGCAGAGCTGTCGCTCGAA
>CAYPOE010000224.1:0-3902 GCA_964412285.1 uncultured Eubacteriales bacterium
GAAAAACGGTTGAAGAAATAGAGCGCGATACCGACCGAGACAATTTTATGACAGCAGAGGAAGCAAAAACCTATGGTTTGATTGATTGGGTGATTGCAAAGCGAAAACAATAAAGTGATTTACTTTTCTGAAGTTGCTGAAGTTGTTGAAGTTATTCTTATGCCAGATGATGCGCATACGCCCCCTCTCACGAGACGACCAGACCAACGCCGCGACAGCCGTCTCGGCGTGGCTGATGTCTGCGCGCGGGTCGCGTGGGCGCAAAAATTGCGCTTGCATTTTGTGTATGGGTATGCTATACTATAGATAGCGGGGGCATAGCTCAGTTGGGAGAGCGCTTGAATGGCATTCAAGAGGTCGTCGGTTCGATTCCGATTGTCTCCACCACGATAGCCATCATCTATTGATAAAACGCATGTTTTCAGTGGATGATGGCTTTTTGCTATCTACTGGATGGGATACCGCGTGTTGGACGCCGCGCATCTAGAAGATGCGAAGGCGATGCCGCAAGCCAGAGTGAACGGCAATCCGTGACACTGCGCCAAAGGGCAAAGGGTGGGATCTGACATGAACGAGATGATAACCAAAGTGACGGACGAGGTATTGCGGAGAAGCCAACGATACATCGACGAAATCGGCGACTTCGACTTTTGGGACGAGCACATCAAGTTCGTCGTGCATTACGCGAAGCAATTGGCGCAAAAGTATGGCGCGGATGTGGAGGTCGTTGAGTTGGGGGCGTTGTTACACGATATCGCATTGGTGTCCAACGTCGGTGCGAGGCAAGAACATCATGAACGCGGCGCGATCATAGCCGCCGAACTCTTGCAACAGCTCGGCTATGATGCAAACAAGACAGAGCAAGTTAGGCAATGCGTGTATCGCCATCGGAGCAGTCGCAATGCCCAAAGCATCGAGGAGGTCTGCGTGGCAGACGCCGATATTCTCGCGCATTTCGCGAATATCCCCATGATATTTCAGGTCGGCTTCGTGTTACAGAAGAAGAACCTGCGCGAAGTCAAAGCGGGATTGCGCGCGGGATTGCAAGAGGACTTCGACGATTTGAGCGAGCGTACCAAGCGCGATTTCCAGCCGGAGTTTGATGCGATCCTGCACATGCTGTTGAAAGATGTTTGAGATATTTGCGCGAAAGGGGTAGGACAATGGGCGTCAGCATCGTCAAGGCACAGCCGAGCGATATAGACGAAATCGAGGCATTGTATGATTGTGTGTGCGATTTCTTGCACGGAAAAGAATATAACCCGGGATGGAAGAAGGGCGCGTACCCAGCCAGACGAGAGGCCTTGCACTTTCTGGAGGGCGATGCGCTCTATGTGGCCAAATCAGACGGGCAGATCGTAGGATCCGTCGCCTTGACCCACAATCCCGATGAGGAAACGGAGCGGGCTGATCCATGGTTCGTTGAAGCGGAGTATGCCGATGTGCTCTTCATCCATGTATTGGTTGTGCATCCCGACCACATGCGCGAAGGGATAGGGACGGCGATGCTGCTGTTTGCCGAGCAGTTCGCTGCGCAGCAGGGGATTCGCGCGATGCGGCTGTATGTGTATGAGAAGAACGCCGTAGCCATACGCGCGTATGAGAAGAGCGGCTATGTGTATGTAGAGAAAGTCGATATCGGTCTTAGGCAGTATGGGTTGGATTGGTTTTGTTTGTATGAAAAACCCATTGCCCCATGATACATACGCATACGCCTTTAGGTGTGTGACGCGAAAGGTGAAGAACAAGGAGCAACTGCGATGAAAACCAAAAAACAAGAGCAGATGATAGAGGCATTTCTGTCAATGCTCGAAGATCAAACGAGGCCGCTATACCAGGGCATCATACAGTGTCTATCCGAACTCGGTTATCATCCTCGAAAAGAACGCTCGCATCTCGTATTCAAGCACGATCTGCACAATAAGCAGATGGCCAAGGTTGGCATGAAGAAGGGCAAAGACGAAGGGCGAGAATCGCCGTTCTTTGCACTGCGATTTTCGGCGTGCAGAGGATATTCGCAGCGGTTCGCCGACATTGTCGACGCATTCGTCAGCCGGTATCCGACCCGTACCGCCCGCTGTACAAGCGGGGAATGCGATTACTGCAAAGGTACGCCCGCTACGCATACGTACCAGCATACCTTTGTCGCTAGCGCCGACGGCGCGCACAAGGCGCATTGCGGCGCGTATGCGCTCGAGATACCCGACGTCGTGGCAAGCGACGTCGAAGAGATTCGCAAGCTGATCCAAGAAGAACATGCATATCTGGTAAAGCACGAAATAGGAGAAATTGATTCATGATCGGAGACAAACACATCATTGACGCGACGGTGGATCTATCGTGCTTAGGCGTCGCTTTCACATCCAAGCCCGTGGTGATGGGCGGATTGGCCATGGAATATTACGGACTCCGAAAGCGCGGGGAGGATATCGACTTCATCATCTCAAACCCCGACTACCTCTCGTTGGCGGAGCGGTATCCGCGCAACAAGAAGGATATGTGGGGCGACTTGGGTCTGCGGATCGGCGAACACGAGCTGTTCCGAAGCGTGTTCCGTTTGGATTACGACTTTTATGCGGAGGGCGCGATCGAGTGTGAACAGTGCAAAGTCGTCTCGTTTGAGAAGCTGTTCTTCATGAAGGTCATCGCATTCAACAACCAGCCCGAGGTTCCCAAGCATACCGCCGATTTCCAGCTGATTCTGCAATACTATTTTGATACGTTTCAAAACAAGGACTACGTTGCGAACGCCGAGCGACACATCGCCCAATACTTGGCCGCGCCGAACGGTACGATCTTCAACGACGCGTACGGGCTATACACGCAACGGACTACACGCCTATGACGCATTTGCCGATGGAACACAGCATCAGGGCTGACTTGGAAGCGCGCTACGGGATCGAGTGTCGGCACATTACGCCGATCACGGGCGGGTTTCTGAATCCCAAGTGGAAGGTTTGCACGCAAACGGGCGCGGTATTGGTCA
This sequence comes from uncultured Eubacteriales bacterium, assembly GCA_964412285.1. GTDB lineage: Bacteria > Bacillota > Clostridia > Monoglobales > CAYZNM01 > CAYZNM01. Next base: position 2,987 of record CAYPOE010000224.1, read on the forward strand.
AACAGTACAGCGAGAAGCGGTTTCGTAGGGAACAGATCGAGCGGATCGAGTCTGCGCTCGGACGCCAGATGCTGCTCCGAAAGGATGGCGTCTGCTGTCCATCCCTTTGGCCGTGCGAAGGCGGTCGCGTGATCCGTTGGCTGGATGATCGCGTGGCCTATATGGTCATGGACTTTTGCGGCGGAAAGACCCAAAGCGCCGATGCCGTCACGCCGTCACAGATGCGCAGTTTGGGCGACGCGATCGCCGTGATGCACCAAGCGTTCTCGCGATTGCCCCAACCCGCAACCGAGGGTTTGCCTGCGTTCGGCGGTTACACCCTGGATGCGTTGCGGGAGAACTTCCGCGTCCGCGCGGCAGATTGTGCGTCCGGCGCGCCTGCCGAATATCGCAAGGCTTTGTTCGCGTTGGAACCCATCCTAGGGCAATTGGACGCGGGCTTCTTCGATGGATGCCCCAAAGGGTTCGCGCATGAGGACATTCAACCCGGCAATATCCTGTTCGACGCGGAGGGTGTATCTGCGATCGTCGACTTCGACCGCAATGGGTACAGCTACATTTGGCACGACGTCGGCAGGGCGATCCTGTCTTTTGCGTTGGAAAGCCGCGGACTCAACCTCGAAAAGGTACACGCATTCCGCGCAGGCTACGCGCAGCACGCGGCGTTGACGCTGTCCGATATAGCGAACGCGTTGCGGCTCTCGTGGTGCATCGAGACGCCGTGGTGGATCCAACCCGAATTCTTTGCCGAATGCAGCGAGACCGCCCGGCGCTTCCGGGACGAGATGCTGTGGTTGACGGAACACTGGTCTGCAATGGACGTTTTGCTCTGTACGCCGCAGACCGCCGTTTCTGCATCAATGCAATCAACGGAATCATCATACGGAGATGGGTGTATGGATGTCGCAAGGATACA
>CAYPOE010000225.1:0-3859 GCA_964412285.1 uncultured Eubacteriales bacterium
TTTAGCCTCGACGTGACCGCCAAGTATGATGCCTTTGCCCGAGGTCACTGTGATCGAACCTTCTGCCGTGACATTGGAACCGATCAATGCGCCGCTGACTACGTCGCCTTTGGCGTAAGCCGTCGCGTATTGGAGATAATCGACATAGATGCTGTGCCCGGCTTCGAGTACAGCCTTGTCGCCGCCGAGTACGCCGCCTACGATGGTGATGTTGCCGCCGCTCTTGATCGTCGCAGCCTCGACGTGTCCCTTGATGTCGATGTTGTTCGTGGCCTTCACGCTGAATCCGCTGTTGACGTCGCCGAAGATCATGACGCTGCCCTCGTAGTCGATGTTGCCAACGGATATGTCGATGGAGTTGTTGATGGTCAGCACGTTGTCCACGGCGATTTTGTCATTCTCACGCAGCACGATACCGTGGATGGTGGCGCACAACTTGTCCTTTTCCTCGTTCAGCGCCGTATTTCTGCCCACAGGGATTACGGCAGGCTTGCCCGGAATCGGCGAGATCTCGTGTCCGCATACATCGCACCCAGGCGTACCCGGCGTAGGTGGTTCGGTATGCGCCAATACATCGCCCTCCTGAACCTTGACATAATTCATCAGGTTCTTGAAATCGACCCTATCGTATTCGGAATATTCGCGTTTGCGTGAACCTTCGACGTCCACGATGAGCTTTCCGTTTTCGCCGTTGATGGGAGGATCCCCCTGCGCGATGATGTAGATGCCTTCTGCGGTACGATGTCCGTCGAGTTCATGCAAGGCGTTTTCGTTGATGCCGAATACCACGCCGGCGGATTTCAACCTTTCTTTGATTTCGTCGAGTGTCAGACGCCTGCCGCCGTATATCTTGGTAAACGCGATCTGTGCGCGCATTCGGTCGGGTGAGATAGATACCTCGGCATCCTCGTCGACGACATGTTCTTCCTGTGCCGGTGCGATGAGGACGGGCTTCCATATTTCGGACAGGGCGTTTTTGATCTCGTTCGTGTCAAAATCATGCAGCTGTTTGATATGAATCAGTTCCATCACGGCTTCGATGGCAGACTCACTCGTCACGACTAAGTATACGCCGTCCTCGCGATAGTCGAGATAGAACTTTTCAGCCTCAATGTACGCGTGCTCGAGTTGTACCATGGGCTTGATGCCGGATATGTCTTGGACGGCGCTTTCGTCAGCTTGAGGTTCTTCTTCTGCAACCGAAGCCTCTATTTCATACACCGGCTTTTTGAATCTACTCAAGAAACCCTTTCGTTCACCCGGAGCATCCGGGTTCTTGGTTATGGCAATCTTTAATTTTTGCTGATCTACGCCAAAATGTGTTGCGGCATTGGCCACCGCCTCTTCATACGTCTTTCCTGTGAATAATAAGTGATCTCCCATGGCCGTACCTCCGGATTGGGGTTTGCGTACGCATTTCGCAGAAACCTTGTCTTTGTGACCATAAAGCCTATAGTATACTATGATTATAATATATCATATATTAGACGGCGTGTAAAGCATGATTGACAACAAGATCAAGCATCGCGATCTCGTTATACGAAAACTGCTGCGATTTGCGGCGCGTACATGCAATCCTTGATAATCTAGGCAGAATGTGTTATAATAACTATACTCATTAACGTAACACTTTTTACACTTTGCACTCTTTAGTTTTACACTCTTTGTTGCCATCATGTCATATTCAGACCCAGAGGTATCCATTGGAACAGGCGCTCATCATGTTGCGCGTAATATGCACATTCGCGCTGATCATACTCATCGGCTTTGTCGCCGCCAAGACACGGTTCGTGCGTTACGATACCAAAGACGCGATCTCCGCACTCATCTTGCGCATTACCATGCCTGCGCTCATCTTTACGTCGTTGACCTCGATGAATCGTAGTGCAGATCTACTGCTCGAGATCGGTTACATCGTGCTTTGGGCGATTTTGATCACGCTGACACTCTTGGGTATCGCGCTGCTCATCGGCCAATTCATGCGTCTACCCAAAGAGCGCGCAGGTGTGCAGGTCTGTCTGATGACGTTCGGCAACGTTGTATTCATCGCATTCCCACTGATGGAGGCGCTGTTCGGCGCGCTCGGCGTATTCTTCGCCGCATTCTATCATTTGGTCAACGACGTATTCCTCTGGGGTGTAGGACGCGGCATCATCGACATACAACAAAAGCCCCCGCTCGCCGAGCGCCTGCGCAAACTGTTCAACATCAACATGATCGCGCTCCTACTCGGATTGGTCTGTTTCCTGCTCGAATGGCGATTGCCGCCGATCCTGCATGAGCCGCTGGGCGCGTTGGGCAAAACGACAACATACTTATCCCTGCTGTTCATCGGTATCGCCATATCGGCGTCCAACCTCAAGGTGTTTGCTTACCCGCCCGTCTACATCGTCGTGGCGATCAAACTGCTCATTATACCCGCCATCGTGACGTTCGTCATGAGTCTGATCCCGGGCGGCGCATTCCTTGCGCTGTCGTCGACAGCCGCGTACGTCGTGATTATACAGGCCGCGACGCCGTCCATGACAGTCACGGCACTCATCGCCAACGAGGTCGGCGCGGATGCGACGTATGCGTCGGGCGCGATCTTTATTACTACGGTGTGTAGTATTCTTACGTTACCGCTGATCTATTCGCTCGCGCAGTATCTGATCCGGTGACGCAGGATACCGTGCCAAATCAAATCAGTATGATCATCGATTTTCACACACACGTCTTTCCTGATGAATTGGCGCCACGGGCATTGTCTTCTTTGCTCAAAAATATCAACGACTTATACACGCCCGTCACGGATATGACCGTCAACGGGCTGCTGTCGCACATGGATAAAACCGGCGTCGATGTATCCGTCAACCAACCCGTGATCACGAAAGCAACCCAGTTCGTCACTACGAATGAATGGGCGAGACGTCTATGCGGAGACAGGATCATCTCTTTTGGCGGCATTTACCCGCATACAGATGATTATAAGAGAGAGGTCGACTTTGTGGTGGACTTGGGACTCAAGGGTCTGAAGTTTCATGCGGAGTATCAAGGCTTTGTTTTAGACGATACAAGAATGCTGCGGATCTATGATTATGCCCTGAGCAAGGGATTGATCCTCTTGCATCACGGCGGTGTAGATCCGGGTATGCCGGAGCCGTATAAGACGAGTCCGAAGCAGTTTGCCCATGTTGTGGATGAAATGCAGGGCGGCGTCATGATTGCGGCTCACCTCGGGGGACACGCCCAATGGAACGACGTGGAGGAGCATTTGGTCGGCAAGAATATCTATTTGGATACTTCTATGGGATTTGATTATTACGCAACGGAACAGTTTTTGCGTATCCTCCGCGCGCACGGTTCGGAGAAAATCTTGTTTGCTTCAGACTCCCCGTGGGGCGACGCAGGTACTGAAATAGCGCGCATACGTTCGCTACCCATTCCGACAGACGATATACAAAATATCTTAGGGCGCAATGCAAAGCGCATCTTGCGTCTGTAACGTCGTTGCGTATATCATCAGAGGAATCCATTCTCGGGATCCATATCATGGGGGAGTCATGTACAAAAAACTACTGTCCAAAAGATTTTTCAGAGAAAATCCGCACAAGGAAATGTCCGCACAATATTTTGCTTACTCTTTTTTGCTATATGATGACATCGATAGCGTGATCTCTGATTTCATTGAGAACGAGATAGGTGATGAGCTGGCCCAAGATAGGAAGGAGAAAATTAGAGAGGAGAGGCGAGCCATCGAGGACGAGACCGATCCCGCCACGTTACTGAAATATATGCGAAGCGGCGTTGACTCGATCAATCAGCATTCGTTGATACAGGCCGTGTTACAGTTCGAGGATGACGTCTTGCCGTCTGTACT
>CAYPOE010000226.1:0-3856 GCA_964412285.1 uncultured Eubacteriales bacterium
TCAGGTCGGCGACACAAACAATACGGATGAGGCGTGGCTTGAGGGAATCTCACTGTCCGAAGCCATGAAGCGTTTGGGCGACCGCGAGAAACACATCTTGACGCTGCGCTTCTTCGAGGGCAAGACGCAGATGGAAGTCGCCGATGAGATCGGCATCTCACAGGCGCAGGTCAGCCGCTTGGAGAAGAGTGCGTTGCTTCACATGAGGAAGCATATATAAAATCATGACAAACCACAACCCGCGTCGATGGCGCGGGTTACACGGTGACGGAGTTGCTTTCTATAGAGGGCCTTGGCCTCACTCGATCCGCCGATTTTAGTCGGCGGTTGTTTATTGCAAGGCTTACTGCACCCTCTGCCGGTCGCAATCGACTGCGTCGGTATCTTTGAATACATAAGGTTGCCCGTTGGGGATTGATGACAGCGACTCTTTGTCTGCAAGATCCGCTGGAACGGTCGTGTGATGGGCGGTGGAGCGAACCCAAGGCGTAGTTAAACGGCAACGCGTAAGACGTAACGGTTGCACAGCGCCGCGGTGTATGGTACAATGGGTGCAATAAAAAGTACGGAGGCAGAATGATGCTGACTATGCAAAACATCACGGCGCTGCGCATGGAACGACAACACCTCACGCATTGCGTGACGGATCAGGCGGCGTATGACGCGCTGTATCGCGATACGTCGCCCGGGCAGAACGTGTACTGGAACGGCTTCGGTGATCCGCCGAGCATCACGTTCCGCGCCGACTTCGACGACAAAGAATACAACAGGCAGCGGCAGAAGTCGCGTACGCTGATCAAGGGGCGATTCCAAGGCGGCAACCTCGGTTGGATCGAACGCGACGACCTCGAACTCTTCGCGGGATTGGCGCTCAAACCGCTGGACAGACCCACGCCCGCACAGTCGACACTGCTCGAACTCATCGAGCGCGAGGGGCCAATGAACATCGCGCAAATGAAAGAAACCACGGGTATGTTGGTCAAAGAGATCACGCCTGTGCTGCATCGGTTGCAAGAAGCATTTCTGATCTATGAGGATCAGTATGACGGCGAGTGGGACAGGGGCTGGTATGCGTTCGCCGACATGTTCCCCGACGTTGACATTCGGCGGCATACGCGGCACGACGCGCTGTGCGTATTGCTGCGGCGGTTCGCGCATCGACACGTGTGGTTCGACGCGGATAGGGTCAAGTCGTTCTACAAAGTACCCGCCAAAGACGTGAAACCCGCGATTGCCGCGTTGGTCGAACGTGGCACGCTCGTCCCATACGACAACGGCTATATCCTCAAGGACGACGTCGCGTTGCTTGAGCAAAACGAGTACAGCACGCCGCCGTCGGTCTACGTCATGCATCGCAACGACTGCCTCGTCAAGGCCAACGACCATTGGCTCAAGGTCAAGTACAAGCAGGACGAGCATGACATCTTGCAGTACATCCTGATCGACGGCGTATTCGCGGGAGCTGTGATCGGCAAGTTCAAGAATGGGCCGTTCATCATTGAGGATATTGTGTTGGACATATCGGACGATGCAAAACAGGACAGGCAGTCCGAGATCATCGCCGCCGTATACCGAATGAATAGCAGCGAACACAGTCCGATACAGCGGTACTGCGGCGTACCGCTGCAATAGCGCACTTCACTCAACAGTTGCCCGTCCACACGTATTGCAGTACGTCGCGCGCGGCGTCGGCCAACGCATAGATTGTATCTACATCCGTAGCGGGCTTGTCATACTGATAGCGCGGGAAGTAGCGCGAGATATGCAGCGGTATGCGTGCATCTACACTTGCCAAGAATTGCGCGATCTCCAGAATATCGTCGAGCGTATCGTTCTCATCTGGGATCACCAACGTCGTCACCTCCACGTGACACCACTGTGCGGCCAACGCGATGCTGCGCCGTACTACATCTACATCGCCACGGATGCGTTTGTAGAACGCCGCGCCGCCCTTGTAGTCGATGTTGAGCGCGTCGATGTGCGGCAGCAGCTCGACCAATGGCCGCTCGTCGATGTAGCCGTTGGTTATAACAACGTTCTTGAGTCCGTGCGTATGTGCCAACACCGAACAGTCGCATATATACTCGTAACCGATCAGCGGTTCGTTGTAGGTATACGCGACGCCGATGTTGCCACGATTCCGCAGCGACAGCGCCGTATCGATCAACTCGTCGGGTGACACATAACGCGCATGGTCACTCGTGCGCCGCATGGAGATGTCGTGATTCTGGCAGAACGCGCAGCGCAAGTTGCAGCCGTAGCTGCCGACGGATAATACGTTTGTGCCGCTCATGAAACGGTTGAGCGGCTTTTTCTCGATGGGATCCAGTGCCATCGATGTAAGATAGCCGTAGTTATCGCAAATCACCGTGCCGTTGACGCAACGCCTTGCGCCGCAGAACCCGACGTGTCCCTCGGTGATGTCGCAATGGTGGGGACAGACGTGACAGATGCTCATTTGTGACGCTCCACAGTAAAACGTTCGAGGGTGACGGTCTCGTTCGGACGTATGCCTGCCTTGCGCTTGGCGATGTCGAGCTGATCCTGCACGGTGTCCACGCCCTCGAGATCGGGCAGCAGCAACCCGCGCTTGCGTCCGCTCGATACGATCACGCCGTACTGTTTGGGATCCAACTCCCGCTCGGTCGTAGGCTCGGGCGATGACAGTATATCGACGCTGTAGACGATGCTGTCTAACTCATCGGCACGCACAGGCTCAAACCGTGGATCGTCGCTGCACGCCGATGCTGCGTTTTGTATGATTTCGTCCGCGACATGCCGCGTCGTAGGCGCGAAGGTACCGATGCAGCCGCGCAGGTTGCCGTGCTGCTTGAGCGACACGAACGTGCCCGCTTGCCGCGCTGTCATGTCGGGTGGCAGGTTGTCGGGCAGAGGAAGAGGCACTTGATTGTTTACATAATGCTCTACAGCATTGCGTGCGAGCTTGACATACGCATCCTCGGCATCGCGTATCGTTTGTATGCGTTGGCGCTGTCTGTCGTTGTATGCGGACAGTGCGTCGTACTCGGCGGTGCCGTCAGGTACGACCGAGGCTACGGCGTACCCTACGCCGAAGGGGCCTTCGTACGACAGTACCTTGGCTTTCACCTTATGCTTGTGCATTGCGCCGCACAGCATGATGATCGAGCGGTAGCCGCACTCGCCCGCATTTTCGGCCATCGTCGCGTCTACGTCCATCAACGCGGCCACATCACCGTTGGACAACGCATTGGTTATGGCTGCATCAAATCGAGGGCCATGGGGGTTGAATCCGTAGGGGCCATCCTGTGCGAGTCGGTGCGAGAGGTCGCCGCTCGCAATGAATACAGTGCGCTTGTTCGTTGCATCCGCGACGTCGGCAATCGCCATACCCATGCGATAATGTTCGGCCACGGACATGCCCGACAGTCCGATGCGTACGAGCTTGTACGCCGTGTAACGCTGGTTGATGAAGTGTAGCGGTATGATGGTACCGTGGTCGAGCGACGCGTCTCGTTCGCCCAACGTGCCCGCCGCAATGCCGCGCTGCTCACACAGTTCGCACAGCGCGTTTACATAATCCACATCATACGTCGCATTCACACGTACATCGGGCGCATGAAACCGATGCAGGTCGCCCTTGGCACTAGAATCCGGCGATATGTGGAAGTAATCCTCGTATAACACGCTGTGCGGCGAACAGAGTACGATGACCTCAGGTTGCAACGCGACTATCGCGTCGGCCGCGGCGTAGCACGCCGCGCTCGTCGTCGATATACGTTGCTCGTCGCCGTGTCCCACCTCGGGCAGTATGATGGGTGGGTGTGGTATCAGATATGCTGATAGAATGGGCATAAATCCTCCATAAATTACCAAA
>CAYPOE010000227.1:0-3815 GCA_964412285.1 uncultured Eubacteriales bacterium
ATGAACGCCGAAGCCGAGAAGCTCCAGTACGTTCTCGGTACGCTGCCGGGCGCTGCGCCGCTCGACCCGCCTACAATTGCACAGTTGCTCAAAATGAATGACAGCATTTGCATGACGCTGCGCAATGTCGTTAAGAACCAGATGCTGCTCGGCTTCAAGTTAGAGGACGCAGCAAGCATGTATATTCAACCGTAACCAACCATAACGGCGGCTTCTATTGCGGCCGCCGTCCTTCTACTCACGATGAAAGGAGATGCACACGATGTCTTTCCCAAATATACCTGATATAACGCCAACAATCACCATTGGCAGTGAGCAGTGCGTATCGATGCTGCTTGCATCCATCGCGCTGGAAGAACTCGGACAGGCGCACATCATGAACGCCGAAGCCGAGAAGCTCCAGTACGTTCTCGGTACGCTGCGAGGCTCTACGCCGCCTGCCCCGCCTACGATTGCACAGTTGCTCAAAGTAAACGACAGCATTTGCATGACGTTGCGCAATGTCGTTAAGAACCAGATGCTGCTCGGCTTCAAGTTAGAGGATACCATTCACCTGTACAACTGGCACGTGTTCCTGAATATCGCCACGGTGACTGCGGAATACAACGGACAAACGGTCACGGCGAGTGACAGGGCCTACTATCATACGAATGGAGGTGCGGCGTAATGAGTATCATCGGTGGGATCAATTTAGGTAACTTAACGAATTACCTGTTCTTTTTCTCGGACGGCAGAGACAATGCTGACTGGAAAGATTCCAAACACGGTTTTTTAGGCGACGTTGCCGTAGATGGCATACAGGCAGACGAACGCACCTCGGCACAAATGGCCTATGCCGGAACGATTTTCACAAACGATAACACGCTGGGGCGGTGGCAACTTATCGTAGACGAGAATCCCGGGCAGGCTTTCTCGTCACTAAATCAAATGGCGCTGATTGCAGGGCTTGAATCGGACTTGGTGAATGCCATCAAGCAGATTAACGCGCTGCCCGCGACGCCGGGTTTTGAGAGTCGGTCGTCAACCTCTCTCGATGGTTTGAATACCCAGAACGGAGTCAGCGAAGTATTTGTTATTAACATCACCTCGGAGTTGGATTTTGCCGCTCAAATCAATATCACGGGCGATGCGGGCGACGTCTTTATTCTGAGATGGGATGAGGATGCAGATCCGTCGAACGGCTACCAAGGGCGGGTAAAGCTCCATCTGGGTGCCGCCATTGTACCGCACGGCGGACTGACCCCGGGAAATTTCATCAATGTTGCAGGACAACTTGACTCAGCAGGCGGCGGTAGCGCACCTGCCGTGCCATATCCACAGGGGCCGCGTTACAACAACGGTACGGGCGCACTGATCACAAACGGAACCGACTGGACGGATGGCGGATTTTTCACAGGATACTGGCTCACCACTGGCCAACCCGACAACTACGATCCTGTCACCGAGCTTTATTACGGCCCGACGTCATCCCTGTCTAGCGCAACCTTTGTCGGCGGCTGGTATACCCTGTGTACGGAGTTTGATTTAACCGCCCATTCCGGGGGCGTATATGTGAGTCCGAATCCCGCGACCTTTTACAGCCCAGAAATCGACGTCAAGAAATATGTTTCGTCTGACAACGGCATAACATGGATCGACGCCAACACCTCGCCCGGTCCCGACATCCCGTCCAACGTATTGCCGCAGTTCAAGTTTGTCGTAACCAATACGGGCAATGTACCGCTCACGCTAGTATCGCGTACGGACAGCGTTTATGGCGTCATTTCTGTAGGTGGCAATTTGGCGTCCGGGGCGTCGTTTGACAGCATCATCGTCAAGCCGTGGAGTGCGGGCGAGCACGAGAACATCGCGACCGTTACAGGCAATTACGGCCTCATGCTTGTGACGTCCTCCGACCCCGCGCATTACAACGGCGTCGAGGTTGCAGAACCGGCCATCCAAGTTGTCAAATACGTTTCTCCCGACGGCGGGACGACGTGGCTTGACGCCAACACCCCGCCCGGTCCGACGATATTTTCCAATGTTGCGCCGCAGTTCCAGTTTGTCGTAACCAATATCGGCAACGAGGATTTGACGGATGTGACGGTGTCGGATAACGTTTATGGCGCCATCGGCGCGGTTCCGTTGCTGGTCACCGGACAAAGCACGGTGTTCTACTATACGGCGGCTTGGTCTGCAGGATTGCACGCAAACACCGCAACCACGACCGGCGTATTCAACGGCGAGACAGTCAGTGACCAAAACCCTGCGTTTTATACCGGCGTGGAAGCTGTTCCGGAGATTTCTATCAAGAAATATGTTTCGCCTGACAACGGCGCGACATGGTTTGACGCGAACACCCCGCCCGGCCCGACCATTCCCGCCGACACGCTGCCGCAGTTTAAGTTTGTTGTCACGAATACAGGCAATGTGGCGCTGACGAATATTGCGATAAACGATAGTGTGTATGGCCTCATCGCACTGCTCGCAGGTCTTGCCGCGGGCAGCAGTGCGGAGTTTATAAGCATTAAGCCGCAGCAGGCAGGCGCGCATGAAAACATCGCCACTGTCACCGCCGTCTTCAATACGGATACGCTCACGGCTTCGGATAATGCTTGGTATTTCGGCGAAGAACCCCGCGTCCCGTCTATCGACATTGTGAAGTATGTCTCTGTCGACAACGGTGCGACTTGGATACACGCCACGACCTCGCCCGGCCCGCTGTTGCCCAACGGTATGACTGCGATGTTCAAGTACGTGATAACGAACACGGGCAGCGTGCCGCTGACAGGCGTTACGATAACGGATACTGTACTCGGCCAAATAGCCGTAGGGATAACCCTCGCGGTGGGCGAATCGCAGACGTTTATCGTGTGAAATAAGCATATCCCATCCAAGGATAGTCAAGGCAGAAGACGTGGCAGATTTGAACGCCGACAGTGACCGAGTGAAAACTCGGTCACTTTGCAGATTGTTAGACGCCGATTCCTACGGGGTTCGTGCGCTTGATGTGTCCATGCGTGATCGTATGCTTGAAATTCCGCTGAATCCATGTTACAATATTCCTGCGATATGCAACAAATGGCACGCGGTACACTGCACTACATACTACTAAACCATGCACAATTGGTATTCGACGATCTCCGATTGCGTATGTCGCGCGCGGAGGAGTGGGATGCTACGGTGCGTACAGTCGATATACGCGGAGTATGTATATTCGACACAGGAGGAATATCGTATGAATATAGCAGAGAACATCTTAAAGCACAGCTTGCAAAATGTATATTTTTTGGCAGGAACCGCATTGGCCGGCAAAACAACTATGTCGCAAGAGCTCTCGAAACGCTATGGATTGATTCATTTTAATGATAACTGGCACGAAGATAGATTCAATGTGTATCGGTCGATTTGCAACGAGAAATACCAACCGCAATCCACCAAGAAGAAAGAGACGACCGATTGGGAGGCGTATTTCAGTAGGTCTGTAGAAGAGTTTTTAGCTGATACTGGCGGATACGGCGAATACGATGAATACATCGAATTTATGATCATCGAATTGATCAAGTTATCACAGCATCATAAAGTCGTCGCGGACGTAGGAATACCGCTGGAGCTGTTGACCGAAATCTCTGACTACAACAGGATTGCATGTATGCTCGCCTCTCCCGAATTGGTAACTTGCGAAAACTACGGAAAGAGGGACGATCATAAGGAATTCCTGGATTGCATCCTGTCGCACCAAGAGCCAGAGAAAAAGATGGCCGTACAAGACGAATTGTTTAGGATTGCCGTTGAAAAGACATACGCGGACGTCCGTAAATACAATCTTTTTCACA
>CAYPOE010000228.1:0-3807 GCA_964412285.1 uncultured Eubacteriales bacterium
CTGCTTCGAGTCGCACGAATGTCGATATCAGTAGATCGATAGCAGGCAACAGATAATCCTCGATCGCGACGGCTGCCTCAATGTGCATAGCCGTCGGAAACGTATCGTTGGAGCTTTGCGACATATTGACGTCGTCGTTGGGATGCAACCGCTTTTCACCGCAGATCTCGTTGCCACGGTTGGCGATGACTTCGTTGGCGTTCATGTTGGACTGCGTGCCGCTGCCCGTCTGCCATACGACGAGCGGGAAGTGGTCGTCGAGCTGACCTGCGATCACCTCGTCGCACGCCTGTTCGATGGCGGCGCGCTTTGCGTCACTCAACTTGCCGAGGTTGCAGTTGGCGATGGCCGCCGCCTTCTTGAGTATGCCGAATGCGCGCGTGATCTCGCGTGGCATGATCTCGACGCCGATCTTGAAGTTTTGCAGACTGCGCTGCGTCTGTGCGGCCCAGTATTTGTCGGCGGGTACGTTGACCTCGCCCATCGAATCGCGTTCAATGCGATATTCCATGATCTACGCTCCTATATGTCCAAATCCGCGATCACAGCCTTCAAGCTGTTCGCGCTGATTTTGAGTTTCTCCACTTCGCAGTCGGTCAGCGACAGCGGTACGCGACCCATCACACCGTCGCTGCCAACCACCGACAGCGTACTGAGGCATACGTCCTCGACGCCATACTCGCCGTGCATCATGGATGAAACCGTCAGTACCACGTCGGTATTCTCGAGTATGCACTTCATGATGTGCGTGACCGAGATTGACACCGCGTAATACGTCGCGCCTTTGCGCGAGATGACCTTGCCACCCGACCCGCGCATGTAACTCTCGATTTCGTCGCGATCGATCTCGGGATATGCGATTGTGTCGTTTGCGCGAATGCGCTGGTACTGCTTGTTTCCCATACCGCCGAGTGATACCATCGACCACGGTACAAACGACGTATCGCCGTGTTCGCCGAGCACGTACGCGCGTATATACTGCTGGTCTACTTTGTAATATTCGGCCAAGCGTGCGCGCAGTCGCGCGGTGTCGAGGATGGTACCCGAACCGATGATGCGATGTTCGGGGATGCCCGACGTTTTGGTAAATACGTAAGTCAGGATGTCGACGGGATTACTGACGATGATGTAGATCGCCTCGGGTGCGTACGCGACGATCTTTTGCGTGATGCCCTTCAGCATATCGACGTTGATGCGCGTCAAATCCAAACGCGATTGCCCCGGCTTTCGACCTGCGCCCGACGTCAACACGACGATGTCGGAGTTTTCGGCGTCGCGGTATCCGCCCGCGTAGATCGAACACGGCGAGAGGAAGGGTATGCCCTGCCGTATGTCTAACGCTTCGCCGAGCACCTTTTTCTCGTTGATGTCGATCATCACGATCTCATCGGCGATACCGCTGAGCGCGACGGTGTACGCAATCGTAGAGCCGACACTGCCCGCGCCTATAATCGTAATCTTTTTGCCCATGGTGTCCCTTACCCCTTTTTGCTCTTGATATATCGGTCGATGGCCGCTGCCGCATTCTTGCCCGCACCCATAGCGAGGATCACAGTCGCCGCACCCGTCACGGCGTCGCCGCCGGCGAATACGCCTTCGCGCGATGTACGACCTGTCTCCTCGTCGGCGATGATGCCGCCCCACTTGTGTGTATCTAAGCCGTCTGTCGTAGACTTGATCAGCGGATTGGGCGATGTGCCGATGGACATGATCACACAGTCGCAGTGTATCTCGAACGCACTGTCCGGCACGCGCTGTGGTCGCGCCCGACCCGACGCGTCGGGTTCGCCGAGCGCCATTTTCTCGCAGACCATGCCGCTGACCCAGCCCTTGTCATTGGACGTGATCGAGAGCGGATTGGTCAGCATCATGAACGAGATACCCTCTTCCTTGGCGTGATGGACTTCCTCGAGTCGCGCAGGCAACTCTGTTTCGGTACGGCGGTACACGATGGTCACGTCGGCACCGAGGCGTTTCGCGCAACGCGCGGCGTCCATCGCGACATTGCCGCCGCCTACGACGACGGTCTGCTTGCCCGCGTAGATCGGCGTGGCGCTGCCCGACTCGTACGCTTTCATCATGTTGACGCGCGTCAGGAACTCGTTGGCCGAGTATACGCCGTTGAGGTTTTCACCTGGGATGTTCATAAACTTGGGCAATCCCGCGCCCGAGCCGATGAATACCGCGTCGTAGCCGCATTCGCCGAGCAGTTCATCGACGGATAGCGTCTTGCCGATGACGGCATTGGTCACGACGTCCACGCCGTACTGCTGCAATAGCTCAATCTCTTTCTGCACGATGGATTTGGGCAGTCGAAACTCTGGGATGCCGTATACGAGTACGCCGCCCGCGACGTGCAACGCCTCGTACACCGTTACGGCGTAGCCTTGCCGCGCCAATTCGCCCGCGCACGTCAGACCCGCCGGGCCTGAACCGATGACGGCCACTTTGTGTCCGTTGGGCTGCGGTCGATCGATTGCGGCGTCGCCGTGCGCGTGATGCGCGTTGTGGTAATCGGCGACGAAACGCTCGAGTCGTCCGATGGCCACACTCTCCCCCTTGACTGCGCGCACGCATTTGCTCTCGCACTGCGTCTCCTGCGGGCAGACGCGTCCGCATACGGCGGGCAATGAACTGGCTTTGGATAGGATGCGGTAGGCGGATTCCAAATGGCCACGCTGAATCTCGCCGATAAATGCGGGTATATCGATCGAGACCGGGCATTGGGATACGCACGGCTTCTGTTTGCAACCGAGGCAACGATTGGCCTCGTCGATGGCCTGTTCCTCTGTGTAGCCCAACGCAACCTCTTGAAAGTTGGCGCTCCGTTGGAGTGCGTCTTGCTCGGGCATGGGATTCTTATGGGATGACAGATTAGGCATGTTGGCGACCCTCCGCGTTGAGTAGATTGCAGGTGTGTGCGTAAGCCTCAGATTCAAAGTCGCGGTACATCGCGCCGCGCGACATGGCCTCGTCGAAATCAATCGCGTGTCCGTCGAAGTCGGGGCCGTCGACGCAGGCGAAACGCGTCGCGCCACCCACGGTCAGTCGACAGCCGCCGCACATGCCCGTGCCGTCGATCATGACGGGGTTCATGCTGACAATGGTCTTTACGCCGTACGCCTCGGTCAGCTTGCACACAAACTTCATCATGATCAACGGGCCTATGGCGATGACTTGGTCGTATGACTCACCGCCGTCCAACAATGCCTTCAGCGCATCCGTGACCAAGCCTTTCTCGCCGAAGCTGCCGTCGTCGGACATGCGGATGAGTTTGTCGCTGGCGGCCTCGAACTCGTTCTCGAGTATCGCGAGATCGCGCGTGCGGAACCCTACGATGCTGTGCACGACGCAACCCGATTCGTGCAACTTCTTGGCGACGGGATATGCGATGGCGCAGCCCACGCCTCCGCCCACGACGGCGACCTTGCCAAGGCCATCGGTGTGCGTCGGATTGCCGAGTGGCCCGGCGAAATCCTGTATGTACTCCCCTTCGTTGAGTGTACCGAGCCGCTTGGTCGTCGCGCCGACGATCTGGAAGATGATCGTGATGGTGCCGCGCTGTCGGTCGTAATCGGCGATGGTCAGCGGTATGCGTTCGCCGTTGCGATCGACGCGCAGTACGATGAATTGCCCAGGCTGCGCGTTACGCGCGACCAGCGGCGCGTGTACGTCCATCAGCACAACCGTAGGGTTGAGTATGCGTTTGTGAAGAATCCTGTACATGATTTACCTCTGTCGAAGTCAAATGACTGTATCGCGCCATCGATGCGATACGCGATGCATCGTATCGATGGCATTTTATCG
>CAYPOE010000229.1:0-3805 GCA_964412285.1 uncultured Eubacteriales bacterium
TATTCGTGAGGCGGCGTAGCTCAGTTGGCTAGAGCAAACGGTTCATACCCGTTAGGTCGGGGGTTCGAATCCACTCGCCGCTACCAACACATGCAATTCATCGCCCATAGGGCATAGTTGAATATATTTTACTATGGACTATGGGCTTTGAACTGTAAATCGATCAGGTCCATTGGTCAATCGGTTAAGACATCGCCCTTTCACGGCGAAGTGAGGGGTTCGACTCCCCTATGGATCACCACGTTCGAGCCGCCGTTCGTGTGCCGCGTATCCCGCGCACATCGTCGGCGGCTTCTCTTCATGATCAACTCAACCAAAAAATACATATAGACTGTGAGCACACGGCTTATGGCAGAGAATAGCATCGTAAACAAACACTACGACGTAGCCGTCATCGGCGCAGGGCCTGCGGGCTTGGCCGCGGCACTGTCGGCCGCCGAACGAGGCGCGTCGGTCTGCTTGATCGAGCGCGACGCCGCGCTCGGCGGCATCCTCCAACAGTGCGTACACGCGGGCTTCGGACTCTCGCACTTCGGCGAGGAACTCACGGGTCCTGAGTACGCAGGGCGGTTCGCCGACGAATTGCCCGATACCGGCATCGACGTCTATACGCGCAGCATGGTCATCGACGTGACCGAGCATACGTTGACCGTCGTCAGCGCGACGCACGGCTACATGCGCGTCGAAGCGGCGGCCATCGTATTGGCGATGGGTTGCCGCGAACGGACGCGCGGCAATCTGCGCATACCCGGTTACCGGCCGCAGGGCGTGTATACGGCGGGTCTGGCGCAGTACCTCGTCAACCGCAAGGGCTTCCTGATCGGCAAGCGCGTCGTCGTACTCGGTTCGGGCGACATCGGCATGATCATGGCGCGTCGCATGACGCTCGTCGGCGCGGAGGTCGTCGCCGTCGTTGAGATCATGCCATACCTCGCAGGACTCATGCGCAACAAAGTCCAGTGCCTCGACGATTTCGGCATCCCACTCTACCTGTCGCATACCGTGACCTTCATCGACGGCAAAGAGCAGCTCTGTGGCGTGCGCGTCGCCGCCGTCGACGAACGCCGCAACGTGATACCCGATACCGAGCGTTATATCGAGTGCGACACGCTGCTGCTGTCCGTGGGACTCATCCCCGAGAATGAGTTGTCGCTCGGCGCGGGACTGACGCTGTCGCCCGTGACCAATGGCACAGAAGTCAACCAGTATATGCAGTCGCCTACGCCGTACTACTTCGCGTGTGGCAACGTGTTGCACGTCAACGACCTCGTCGACAATGTGACAGCCGAGTCGCAGATCGCGGGTAAGTACGCCGCGATGTATGCGGCGGGTACGTTGCCCGCGTCGGAGCGCGAGTGCCGCGTGATCGCAGGCGAAGGCGTGCGCTACGTGACGCCCGCGCGGATCGCGCTGCCCGCGACCGACGATATTCTGCTGTCGCTGCGCGTGACCGTGCCCGTCGTCGGCGCGTCGTTGGCCGTACGCGTCGGCGATACCGTCGTCAAACGCGTCAAGAAGCGCAAAGTCACCCCGGGTGAAATCGAAACCATCACGGTCAAAGCGTCCGACATTACGGACAATATGACGGTATTTGTGGAATCATTATGAAACAGACATTGATATGCATCACATGCCCGCTCGGCTGCGAGATGACCGTCGAGCGTAACGGCGACGCGGTCGCCGTTACGGGCAACAGCTGCAAGCGCGGCGAAACCTACGCCGTATCCGAGATCACAGATCCCCGCCGCACATTGACCGCCACCGTGCGGATTGCGCGCGAGAATGCGGTATACAGTGGCACATTATTTCCCGGTGTGCCTGACGACGCCGTGCGCACCGTCGCCGTGCGTTCGGATCATCCCATACCGCGCGACATGCAGCTGCCCTGCATGGAGATGCTGCGTACGCTCACAGTGGATGCGCCCGTGAAGCGGTACGACGTCATCGTACCCGACATCTTGGGTACGGGTTGCAACATCGTTGCGACGGGTACATGCGAATAAAGTCGCTGCTCGTCACAGGCATCGCAGTCGTCGCGGCGACAATGATTGTCGTCGCGTTTTATATCTTTGTGTCGCGCGGTACGCAGTACGCCATCACGATCGACGGCGTCGTCGAAGGACGCGGCAACTTGTCCGATGATGCAACGTGGGTGGTGGGGTATGTACCATCCGACATGGAGATCGGGCGTTTCGTCAACTTGCGCGCGGCGGTCGACGGCGCGTACAACATCGTCGCGGTCGAGGGCGGGCGCGTATCGGTCACGCACGCCAACTGTCCCGACAAAGTATGCGTACGCATGGGCAAGGTCGACGGCGGCAGCATCATCTGTGTACCGCACAAACTCATTTTGGAGGTCCAGTAATTTGCATGGTTGATATTTCTTTGAACAATCTACTCATCGCCGCGGCGTTTCTGTGCGTGACGTTCGGCGCGATACTGCTATCCTATCAACTGCTCGGCAAGATCGGACTGTACGCATGTATGCTGATCTGTCTGCTCTACGCCAACATACAGGTCAACATCCTGATCGAGATCTTCGGCGTCACGACGACGCTCGGCAACATCCTCTACGGCGCGAGCTTCCTCGTCACCGATGTGTTGTCCGAGAAGTATGGTCGCAAAGAGGCGCAGCGCGCCGTCTACGCGGGACTCATCGTCCAACTGTTGCCCATCGCCATCATATTCCTGACATTCCGCTACATACCGTCGCCCGACGATATGGCGTTCGGCACATTCAGGGACATGTTTGGCATGGTACCGCGCATCACGATCGCGGGACTCTGTGCGTTCTTCATATCGCAGAACCTCGACGTGCGCCTGTTCCACTGGATCAAAGAACGCACGCAGGGCAAACGGCTCTGGCTGCGCAACAACGGTTAAACGCTGATCTCACAGTTGGTCGACAGTTGCGTGTTCGTATGCGCGGCGTTCGTCGGCGTCTACGAATGGCCCGTCGTGCTGTCGATCCTCGCGTCGACGTATGTGTTCAAACTCATCGTCGCACTTTGCGATACGCCATTCTTGTACGCGCTTGTCAAGATTTCACCGCGCGTAGAATGATCTAGTTGCCGATAGATCATGAATCATAGCATCGTAACCCAACATATGTTGGGTTATTCTGTTATATTGCGTTACATAAATTTGTATGATATAATTAAGAGAAATTGCACCCATTTCATAAAATGGATTCATAAATCAAGACTATGAAGATTAGGAGAGCGCACCATGAAGTCGAAAGAACACAAATTACTAGCACAATTCAACGCCTTTTTCGCCGTCGCTTCGATCTGTTGCCTCGCACTGGGTATAGGCTGGCTCGTCACGGCGCAATCCGTCGTCGTACGCGTCATCGTCGTACTTCTCATGCTCGTAGCCGGGACGTCTCTGATCATGGTTGAAATACTAATACGCAACAAAGTATCGCCGCGCCTATTCTGGTACACAAATATACTCGACGCCATCCCGTTCCCCATCTCCGTCACCGACAACGACATGAACTGGACATTCGTCAACAAACCCGTAGAAAAATTGCTCGGCAAGTCGCGCGATGAACTCGCAGGCAAGCGCTGTGAGAACTGGGGGGCGGGCATCTGCAAGACGTCCAACTGTGGCATCGAGTGTCTGCGGCACGGCAAGGCTATGACGACGTTCGATCAGTTCGGCTCAAACTTTGAAGTGAACACGGCGTACTTGCACTACGACAAGGGTAACGTAGTCGGACACATCGAGGTCGTACACTACATCACCAAGCTCAACAATATGGCCAAACTCACGCGACTGTTCGAGCAGATCAACGAGCTGA
>CAYPOE010000230.1:0-3779 GCA_964412285.1 uncultured Eubacteriales bacterium
GAAATATAGAAAAGACATTAAGACAGAAGGCTACGAAGGTGTTGGCGTTACAACGCAAAGGCAAAAAACTGATATTTCCAGACGTTCTAAGTATAGAGAAATCATTGTTGCAAGATTCATAATCATCAAATTGGGGAAGACTCCATGAAAACCTATCGTAAAGAACTCACGCTCAACATCACCAAACGCCGCGAATTCATCAACATCACACCCGAGGTCGTCGCCGCACTGCGCGAGAGTACGATCCGCGAAGGCTTGTGCCTCGTCAACGCTATGCACATCACGGCGAGCGTATTCATCAACGACGACGAGGGCGGATTGCATTCCGACTTCGAGCAGTGGCTTGAGGGACTTGCGCCCGAGAAGCCGTACAGTCGCTACCGCCACAACGGGTACGAGGACAATGCCGACGCACACCTCAAGCGTACGATCATGGGGCGTGAAGTCGTCGTAGCCGTGACCGACGGTCAGTTGGACTTCGGGCCATGGGAACAGATCTTTTACGGCGAGTTCGACGGTATGCGCAAGAAGCGCGTATTGATCAAGATCATCGGTGCATAATCAGTACGCAGTTGGGTATGGTAAGTATTGAGTACATCGACACATACAACGCAACACAGGAGGATTTGATTCTATGCCGAAGGATTTGAAGGGTACGCGTACCGAGGCCAACCTGATGGCGGCATTCGCGGGCGAGTCGCAAGCGCGCAACAAGTACACGTATTACGCGTCGCAAGCGCGCAAGGACGGCTTCCAGCACATCGCGGAGATCTACGAGGAGACGGCCGAGAACGAGTGTGCGCACGCCAAGATCTGGTTCAAGCTGCTGCACAACGGTATGCCGACCACCGAGGCCAATCTCGCCGACGCGGCTGCGGGCGAGCATTTCGAGTGGACGGATATGTACGCTCGTATGGCGCGTGAGGCGCGCGAAGAGGGATTTGACTACATCGCCGGATTGTTCGAGGGCGTGGGCGAGATCGAAAAGGCGCACGAGGCGCGTTACAATGCCATGCTGAATGACGTCAAGAACGGCACGGTGTTTAAGCAGGATACGGCTGTGTCGTGGAAGTGCCTCCAGTGCGGACACGTACACGTCGGCGCCGAAGCGCCCGGCGTATGTCCGATCTGCGCACATCCGCAGGCCTACTTCGTAGACATAGCGTAAGCAAAAGGGACGACAGTCGCGTCGTCCCTTTTATCTTTATTCACAGAGTGCGAGTACAGCCTTGACCGTTTCGGTCGTGTCGATTGTCGGCGAATACTCGAGTCCTACATACTTGTCGTACCCAAGCGCCTTGATCTCCGCGAACACGTTCTTGTAGTTGATCTCGCCCGTACCCGGCTGATTGCGACCCGGTACGTCGGCTACGTGGAAGTGACCGATGAGGTCGATGTTCTTGCGGATCGTGGGAATCAGATTGCCCTCGGTGATCTGCTGATGATAGATGTCGTAGAGGATTTTGACATTGGGGCTGCCGACTTCCTCAGCGATGCCGAATGCCTCGTACGATGACGGCAGGAAGTAGCCCATGTGGTTGCAGAGTACGTTGAGCGGCTCGATGATCATGACGATGCCAGCCGCCTCCAACAGCGGTGCGACACGTTTGAGGTGCAGCACGATGCTCGTGTGCTGGTCGTAGCGCGTCGTATCGTTGCGCTCCTGCCCCACCGTGATGATCAGCGACGGTACGCCCAACTCTTTCGCGACCGCGATGGACTCTTTCGTAGCCGCTTCAAACGCGTCGACGCCGTCGCGGTAGAGTAGGCGCTTCTTGTTGAACACCTCGGATACCTCAGGTACGGCTGTATCGACGCACATGCTCGCGATCTTTATATCGTGCTCTTTGCAGAGCGCTTTGATCTTGGCAATATCTTTGTTGCTCCAGTTCCAGAAGTCGACAGCGTCGACGCCCACCGCTTTGGCGGCGGCGAACCGATCGTAGAAGTCGATCTCGCGGAACATCATCTCAATGCATGGTGCAAACTTTAACATAATATCTCCTGACGCTATCCGTGTCAGTCTATGGTTTCCCTGATGTGGGTACCGAGGTAAATCGGGTACGGCGACGTGATGATGTCAGCGAAGCGATCGCGTATCGCTTTGGGCAGCAGCAATCCCACATTGCCGACGTCTACCCACTCCACACCCAATTGCCTGCTGTCGGGGTTAGAAGGCTCGATCATCACGTCGCTTGCGATCTCACAGATGAATACGTTAAAGATCTTGTGGGCGTGACTCGGGGCTTTGGCAATAAAATCTGGGTCGAGTATGATCTCTTCATATATGGCAGCCAAGCGCACGGGCTCCACAGTGTAACCCGTTTCCTCTAAACATTCGCGGACAACAGCTGCTTCCATGGACTCGTACAACTCCTGCCCGCCGCCGGGCAGAGCGTGGAACCGCGTACCATTGCCGAACTCGGCGCTGTTCAGCAGCACCTTACCCTCGCGCAGTATGACTGCCTTTGATGCAACACGAATAGACATGGCGTTTATTAGAGGTTGAGCAGCACAGGCAACCCTGTGTCGATCGAGGTGTTGGTAGCCAGTGTAAACTTCATCGACTTGATCGCGTCGTAGTACGGCGAACGAATCAGCGACGGATCGCCCGTCTTGACTGCGTCGATGAACGTGCGGTCGAGCGCCAGACCCTGATCCACTTCGCGCTTGATCTCTTTGACGCCGTTGATGTCAGTCAGCGAAACGCTGTCGCGCAGTTTGTAGTCGATTGTCGCATCTTTCGCATAGAACGTCAGACCGCACTTGAAGTCCGCGCCCTTCTGCAGATAGCAGCCCGTGAAGATATTCGCGCACGTGCCGTTCTTGAACTTGACCGATGTAACTGTGTAGTCCTCAACGTCGTAGCCGTCGAGCGTCCAGTCGGGCTTGACGATACCCTTGCCGCCGATCGTATAGACCGACACAGGCTCGTCGATCAGGTAACGCAGCATGTCATACAGGTGGATGTTCTGCTCAACGACCTGACCGGCTGCTGTCGAACGGCGACGCCACCAGTATACGCCGGGGATACCACCGACCCATGCGCCGTTGATGAGACCGATCTCTTTGCCAACGAGCCACTCTTTCATCGGCTCGATGATGTCGAGGTAACGATCTTGGAAGCCCACCGATGTGATGATCTTGTGCTGGGTGATCTGGTTCTGGATCTTCTCGGCCGTCTCGAGTTCGGTGCAGATGGGCTTTTGCACGAGCATATGTATGCCGCGCTTGATGGCCTCAAACTCGATCATGCCGTGCTGGTCGGGCGGCACGCAGATGTAGATCGCGTCGGGCTTGCCGTCATCGAGCATCTCGATGTAACAGTCGTACGCCTTGCCCTCGCCCTTTGCCTTGGCCATTGCCTCAGCCTTCTCTTTGACGATATCGTAGAAACCGACGAACTGTACGTCGGGGAACAGCTTAACGCGCTCAAAATGCCAGTTAGCTATACCACCGCAACCGACGATGGCCAATTTTACCTTATCCATAAATCCTCCATATTCAGGCATATCTCCAAACCTTAGCCTGTCATGATAATGACGTACAAATACATTGTACGTGTTTTGTGCATATTTGTCAAGTGGAGCTGATGTCCGGGCCACGCCAAACGCATGAACCCGCACACCAACCAAACCATAGCATCACATCAACTTCGAACCCAAGGCATTACAGAGCCAGTACACATTCGATATACTTCTCTACATTCATGCAAATCCTAAACCGTTTCTGCTTGAGACTAACTTTCTCCCGGCCCATATCAAGCAGTTTCAAGATAT
>CAYPOE010000231.1:0-3751 GCA_964412285.1 uncultured Eubacteriales bacterium
GCTCGCCCGCCCCTCCCCCTCCCCCCCCGCCCCCCCCCCGAGGGCTAATCTTATTAGCCCCTCCACAACAGTCGCTTCAGCCCCGACGAAAACTGCATCGGCGTTGGTATCAATGTACTTACGCAGATCCTCACAGATATGCTGTCGTAGCCGCCGCGATACGCTATACTATAATTGTACAATATGCATCTCGCCCACATCGACGCGGTACAATTGTTTCAACGCGCGGGTGTACAGCGCCAACTGGCGCGTATGCTTGTCCGCGTCGACCTTGCCCGTTTTGTAGTCGATCACGACGGCCTTGTCGCCCTCCATGAAAAAGCAGTCGACTACGCCTTGCAGCAACACGTGTTCGTACGCCGCATCGTCGGGCAGATCGGATCTAACGCTGTCGGCCTCGACCTCGAGTACAAAGCGGAACTCGCGCTCGATCGCGGCGGCATGGATCATACGCTGCCCCAACTCGCTGTGCAGGAATTCGTGTATACGTCCCGCGTCGATGCTGTCGCGGTACATCGACGGCACCGCACCGTCCGCCACCATGCCGTCGATTTGCGCGCCAATCGCATCCGCATCGGCAATGTTGGTCAAGTCCAATGTCTGCATCACATAATGGATCACACTCCCGCGCACCGCGCTGTCGGTGCGCGTTTGACGCTGCGTCGTCAATGGCAACAACTCCTCGGTTTCATCGCGACCGCCGATGGCCTCACTGACTGCGATCTTGCTCGGCACAAACCGTGCCGCATCGTATGGATATACATAGGATAACCCCGCGTATACTTCATCCATATCGAGGGGATCTTGCACGTCCGCAACGATTCTGTCAACCGATTCCGCGCGTTGCGGCGGCTCGATGTCGCGCATCTCATGAAATGTCACGCAGTGTTCGCCGCACGACAACAGCAGGTCGAGGTAACACTGACAGCCCTTCAACGTGTGCGCAGCCAACGCCGTACCGTCTGTGAGGTCGCGCAACTCTGCCCAACGATCACGACTCCGTTCGACGTCTTTGACCGAACCTACGATGATGAGTTTATAGATCGCGCGCGTCAACGCCACGTATAACACACGCACCGACTCGCTGAGTAGCTCGCGCCGCACCGTCAGACGCGCCGCGTTGTACGCCAAGCTATTGTACCGTATGCCGCGCGCGGTGTCCACGTACTTGATGCCCACACCCACGTGCGGATGAAATATGATCGGGTTGTTGAGGTCGGCCATGTTGTAACGGCGCTGCGTATCGATGAGGATAACGATCCCATACTCCATCCCCTTGCTGCGATGGATCGTCGTCACCGTGACCGCGTCGTCGCCCGTCGAGCGCACGCGCGTGAACGTTGCGCTCTCACGCAGGTTGTTGATGTATGACACAAAGTCGTTGATCGACTTGTATCCGCCCGCCTCAAACTGCGACGCCATGTCGCAGAGCAGCTCGATGTTGCGAATGCGTTCGTCGCCGCTCGGCAGCAGTGCGACAGCGCTGTGCAGATTGCAATCTTTGACGCAACGCCGCACCGTCGCGGCTATGCCGTACGTATGCGCGTGAACGGTGTAGCGGCGGATGCGCTCGACTGCGTCGACACACAGGGTATCGCCGTTGTCTGCCGCACGACACAACATATCGTAATACGTGCCCCCACCGTCGCGTATCGACGCAAGTTTGCTGTCTGCAAATCCAAAGATGGGACTGCGCAGCAGTGCAATCAGCGGTATGTCCTGCAACGGATTGTCGATGACCTCGAGCAGGCACAGCAATACACGCACCTCGTTGTACTCGAAATATCCACTCTCACTCTGTGTGACGTACGGTATACCCGCCTGTGCGAGTACCCCTATCGCGACGTCGGCCGCCTTGGCGTTGTGCGAGAGGATGGCGAAGTCGCCGTACCCAATGCGCCGCCCGTCGAGCGTCGCGGTATCATCGTCGACGAGTTCGCGTATGCGCCGTGCGGCGAGGTAGCACTGCTTCTCGATTGCGGAGGTATCCTCTTCTACCTCCTCTTCCTCTTCCGATACAGCCGTATCAGCGAGGATGTGCAGCTCGATGGGGGTAGTGGCGACAACCATATCGTTGCGCGCACCGATGAGCTGTTCACGCGTGTAGTCGACGTCGCCGAGTTCATTGCGCATGATGCGCAGGAACACGCGGTTGATATAGTCGATCACCCTGCCATACGAACGAAAGTTGTGCGACAGCGGTATGACCACGCCATCAGACGGGTTCTCGTCGTAACGCCGTCTCATGCGCGTGAACAGCACGGGCATCGCGTGGCGGAATCGATAGATGCTCTGCTTGACGTCGCCGACGGTGAATAGGTTATGCCCGTCGCTCAACGCATGGAAGATCGCCGACTGGATCTCGTTGGTATCCTGATACTCATCGACGAGGATCTCGTGGAAGCCGCCACGCAGTCGTGCTGCCAAAGCCTCGTCGCCGAGCAATCGCAACGTATGGTGTTCGATGTCGGAGAAGTCGAGCAGCTTGTTCGCGTACTTCAACGCCGCATACCGCTCGTCTACGTCGCGCACCAACTCTGCCAAGCACGCCATGAGGGGTTGCTGTCTGCGCGACTCGTCGCGCAACGTCTGCAGATCGGCGTCGCACACCTCATCCGCCCATTTGACGCAAGCCTTGGCCTCGTCGCGGTACGCTTTACACCGCTCGGCGAGTTCCGCATCCATGCGCTTGTTCTTGCGCGGCAACATCGCCCACGTCATACCGCGCAACGCATCGCGCAACGCATCCCAGCCCATGCACAGCATGGACAGTAAATCCTCTTTCTCGCGCGACAGCACATCTGCGCGTGTCGATTGCTCACCGTCAGACAGCGCGCATTCCAATGCGAGATCCACGTAACACGCCGCCGCATCCAGCGATTCACGTGCATACTCCAATACCGTATCACGCCACAACGCGACGTCGCCACCGTACAGGTCGACGCACTGCGACAGATACCCGTCCGGATCGAGCAGCGAACGTGTGAACTCGTACAGCCGCAATACGGTATCAACCAATGCGCCTTTATCTGCCTTGCCGCCGTACGCGTCGCAGAGGTATGCGAACGCTTCGCCGCCGTTGGCATAATGATGCTCAAACGTCTGCGTCACTGCCTGCCGCTTGTAGAACAGCGTGTCGGCCTCGTCGGCGATGCTGTATTGAGACGGCAGGTTGAGTTCGGTTAAGTGGTTGCCGATCAGGTGCTGACAGTATGCGTGTACCGTTGAGATGTGTGCCGCGTCGAGCAACGTGAGTTGTCGCGCAACGTGCGTATTGTGCGGTTCGCGCGTGAGTGCCTCGGTCAACGCCGCGTGGATACGCGTGCGCATGTTGGACGCGGCGGCTTTGGTGAAAGTCACGATGAGCAGTTGGGTTATGTCAACCTGTTGATGGATTACGGTATCAATGACGCGCTGCACCAACACGGCCGTCTTGCCCGAACCCGCCGCAGCTGGAACGATGACGTTGTTGCCCGCGGCGGCAATCGCCGCCGCCTGATTCGCAGTCCATTGTGTAGCCATATCATCCCACCTCCATCACTTGCCTTTGCCGCAAATCGCGCGGTACTCGCAGTACTCGCACGCGCCGCCATGCGGTTCGATCGCGATGCCGCCGTCATAGATCCGCTGTACCGTTTCGTATACCACTTTCATTGCGTCGTCGCACAAGCGCGCCAACGCGTCGGCGTCCATCGTGGCCGCCGAGATGTACTGCGCCGCATCGTCGGGCAGTTCGCCTGCCACAATGCCA
>CAYPOE010000232.1:0-3743 GCA_964412285.1 uncultured Eubacteriales bacterium
ACCGCGCCGTTCAATCACGTCGTGGATCTTCTGCCCGCGCGCGACGACGCCGAGATGCAGCGGCAGTTCGACAGCTATCCTGACTGCGACTATATCCCGTTCTTCTACATGGACTACATGGGCGAGGGACTCATCCCCGCGATGTTCGGCGCACAGCAGTACGTCGTCGAAGAGTATCCCCCGTTCACCGAAGGTCGCGTGATGAAAGACATCTACGATCTCGACAAGCTGCCCGAGCGTGCTGACATCGAAAACAGCGAGTGGGGCAAGAAGCTCAAAGAGCATGTGATGCTGTTCGTCGAGGCGACAGAGGGGCAGATACCCGTCGCCGTCGTCGACCACCAATCGCCGTATGGCCTTGCGACCAAGCTGATCCCCAACGAGGAACTCATCTACGCGTTTTACGACGAGCCTGAAATGGCACACGCGTTCCTCGACCGTATGGTACAGGCGACGATCGACGTGATTGAGGCCATGCGCTCGTGGATCGGCAGTGACTTGCTCGTCCTCAACGCGTCCAATCCCATTCCCAACGAGCCGGGCTTGATCCTTTGGGACGACTACGTATCCGTCATATCGCCCGAGCTGCACAAAGAGTTCTGCGCGCCCGCGAATAACAAGCTCTATGCGAAATACGGCAACGGTCACTTGCATACCTGCGGCCCGTACTTCAACGGATATATTGACGCATGTCTAAATTGTAACCCAGTTTCGATGGATATATCCATCATGCGCGGTATGGGACGCGATGAGAAAGATTTGGCGTTGTTCCGCAAGATTACGCGCGAGCACGGCGTCAAACTGTGCGGCAATCCCGACATCAAGCCCATCTCGGTATTCGAGGAGGCAGGCAGTCAGCCCACGCGCGAGATCATGAAGGACTTCATGCACGGCGGTATGCTTTGGTCGCGTGGCGGCACCAAAGAAGAGTGCGACGCATACAAGACGCTGTCGCTGGAGCTGAGCAAAGAGCTGCTGTCCGAAGGCAAACGCATCTGATGCGAGTCGGACAGGGGTATGATCTACATCGTTTGGTCGAGGGACGGCCGCTGATCCTCGGCGGCGTGCGTATTCCGTACAACATGGGTCTGCTCGGGCATTCTGACGCGGACTGCCTGATCCACGCCATCATCGATGCGCTACTCGGCGCGGCCGCACTCGGCGACATCGGTACGCACTTCCCAGACACAGACCCGCAGTACGTGGGTTGCGACAGCATGGCGTTGCTGTTGCATACGCGCGATCTGCTGTATGATGCGGGATATACGATCGGCAACATCGACAGTACGATTGTCGCACAGCGACCCAAGATGATGCCGTACATCGCGGATATGCGGCGGCGTATTGCCGATACACTCGGGCTACCCGCAGGGTGTGTGTCGGTCAAAGCCAAAACCAACGAGGGGTGCGACGCCGTGGGTACAGGCGAGGCCATCGCGTGCTACGCGATTGCATGTATCGCGGACGCATCGATATAATATAGCTTGATAGAGATAAATGGCGCATATCGGAGTGATTCTCGATATGCGCGTACATAGTCTAAAATACAATCGAAAATAACAAAATAGCCTGTTTGATATATCGCTGATTATACGGTATCATATACATACAGATTGTTAGCACTCACGTAGATTGAGTGCTAACAGACCAACACACAGGAGGTTTCGCATGAATATTAAACCCTTAGCAGACCGCGTCGTGATCAAGATGCTGGAAAACGAAGAGACAACCAAGAGTGGCATCGTACTGCCCGGTTCGGCAAAAGAGAAGCCGCAACTCGCGGAAGTCGTAGCTGTAGGCCCTGGCGGCGTCGTGGACGGTAAGGAAATCAAGATGGAACTCGTTGTAGGCGATAAGGTCATCATGAGCAAGTACGCCGGTACAGAAGTCAAGCTCGACGGCGTTGAGTACACGATCCTCAAGCAGTCGGATGTTCTCGCCAAAGTAGAGTAATCCTTCTAATCAATATAGAGATAGAGCAAAGCATTGCAACAGAAGTCGCTGTAGAAACAACGTATCATCTAACCATTGTCAAAAGGAGATTACACATATGCCTAAGTTAATCAAGTACGGCGAAGAGGCACGTCGCGCACTCGAAGCCGGCGTTAACCAACTCGCCGATACCGTCAAGATTACCCTTGGCCCCAAGGGACGCAACGTCGTGCTCGACAAGAAGTTCGGTTCTCCGCTCATCACGAATGACGGCGTAACCATCGCAAAAGAGATCGAGCTTGAGGATCCGTTCGAGAACATGGGCGCACAGCTCGTCAAGGAAGTCGCTACCAAGACCAACGACGTCGCAGGCGACGGTACAACGACGGCTACACTGCTTGCACAGGCCATCGTACGCGAAGGTCTGAAGAACGTTGCGGCAGGCGCGAATCCCATGGTACTCAAGAAGGGTATCGCCAAGGCTGTCGACACAGCTGTCGCTACGATCATCGGCAACAGCCAGAAGGTCAACGGCAAGGCTGACATCGCCAAGGTTGCATCGATCTCGGCGGGCGATGACACCATCGGCAACCTCATCGCAGATGCGATGGAGAAGGTTTCGGCGGACGGCGTCATCACAGTCGAAGAGTCCAAGACAGCTGAAACAACTTGCGAAGTCGTTGAAGGTATGCAGTTTGACAAGGGCTACATCTCGCCGTACATGGTTACGGATACCGAGAAGATGGAAGCTGTACTCGACGACGCGTACATCCTGATTACAGACAAGAAGATCGCGTCGATTCAGGACATCCTGCCCGTACTCGAGAAGATTGTACAGCAGGGTCGTAAGCTCGTCATCATCGCCGAGGACGTCGAGGGCGACGCACTCGCTACATTGATCGTCAACCGTCTGCGCGGCACGTTTACTTGCGTCGCTGTCAAGGCTCCGGGCTTCGGCGATCGCCGTAAAGCTATGTTACAGGACATCGCGATCCTCACAGGCGGCGAAGTCATCTCCGACGAGTTGGGCTTAGACCTCAAGGAGACCGAGATCAGCCAGCTGGGTCGCGCACGTCAGATCAAGATCCAGAAAGAGAACACCATCATCGTCGACGGTGCAGGTCAGAAGTCTGAGATCGACCACCGCGTCGCGCAGATCAAGACGCAGATCGAGGATACCACATCCGACTTCGACCGCGAGAAGCTGCAAGAGCGTCTGGCGAAGCTGTCGGGCGGCGTAGCTGTCATCAAGGTTGGCGCAGCGACCGAGATCGAGATGAAGGAGAAGAAGCTCCGCATCGAGGACGCACTCGCAGCTACCAAGGCGGCGGTTGAGGAAGGCATCGTAGCAGGCGGCGGTACCGCGTATGCCAATGCGATTCCCGCAGTTGCCAAGTTGCTTGAAGGCGCAGAGGGCGACGAGAAGACGGGTATCAACATCGTACTCCGCGCACTCGAGGAGCCGGTTCGCCAGATCGCGACCAATGCAGGTCTCGAGGGCAGCGTCGTCATCGCCAACGTCATGACCAAGCCCGTAGGCGTAGGCTTCAACGTTGTACAGGATGCATACGTCGAGATGGTATCGTCCGGCGTCGTAGATCCGACCAAGGTTACGCGTTCGGCACTGCAGAACGCCGCATCCGCAGCTGGTATGATCCTGACCACAGAGTCCGTTGTAGCAGATAAGCCGCAGCCTC
The DNA here is from genome assembly GCA_964412285.1 of uncultured Eubacteriales bacterium. Classification (GTDB taxonomy): domain Bacteria; phylum Bacillota; class Clostridia; order Monoglobales; family CAYZNM01; genus CAYZNM01. The sequence continues at coordinate 3,630 of CAYPOE010000232.1, forward strand.
CGGCAGCAGCTCCCGCTGCGCCCGGCGGTATGGGCGGCATGGATTATTAAGATAGGATTATCAGATATAAAGCAAACACCCCACCAATTGGTGGGGTGTTTGCTTTATATCTGA
>CAYPOE010000233.1:0-3695 GCA_964412285.1 uncultured Eubacteriales bacterium
TTTTCTAATTCATATATGAAAGCGGCGTGGTCGGGCGGCGATCCCCTGATCATTGCGCTGATGATTACCGTTGCGGTTATGAGCGCGGTTTTGTTTTTCTATGTCAATATCAAACTGCTCTTTGCTAAGAAAAAGACCCCGCGCGCCGCACTCCGCGACGATGCCGTCACGTTGCAGGAATATGCCGAACTCATCAAGCAGAATCTGTCTGTCGTGACGTTTGAGGATAGCCTCGGCTACATAGTCAAACAGATCGCGCGGCTCGAGAAGAAGCGTGAGTTCATCGATACGATTTTGCGCGGCAAGTTCTCTGAAACCGAATTGAGTTACGGTCGGTTTCAGTCTACGATCGACAGCGTCGAGAAGGTCATGGGACTCAACATCAAGAGCATTCTCAACCGCATCCATGCGTTCGACGAGGAGGAATACCTCGAGATCAAGAAGGGCAAGTCGCGACTGCCCCCGGCCATCGTCGACGAGAAGCTGCGCATCTACAATGAATACATCGAGTTCGTGCGGCACGCGGTCGAGGACAACGATGAGATTTTACTGCGACTCGACAAGCTGCTGTCCGAGATCTCCAAGTTCAACAGCCTGTCGGAGGGCGAGTTGGAACAGATGGGCGCACTCCAAGAGATGGACGCGTTGATCAACGATACCAAATGGTATAAATAATCAAACCGGATAGTATATTGCATGACCTGTATTTATGAGGAGAGGTTGCACTATGAAGAATAAAACAGCCATCATCGCACTCGTTGTATTGGCCGTATTGGTGTTCGGTGGTGCGTATGTCGTCATCAACGTGTTAAACGGCGGCGACAGGGATGCGGCTGGCGTGTCCCAAGACGCCGCACTCAATACGCTGAGCAGACTCTACAAGAAGATCCGCGTCAATACGTTGCCGCCCGTCAAGGAACGCATCGATCTCAGTGTCGCCGATTTGAAGGAGTCATTGCCCGACATCAGCAAGTACCCCGCGCAGGTTGAGGGTACGACGGCGGATACCGTCGAGATCTTCGCATCGGTCGAAAAGACGGGCGCAGGCAAGGACGGTTGGCTCGTCGAGATGGCCGAACAGTTCAACAACGCACGCGTCATGGTCGATGGCAAGCCTGTATCGGTCAGCATCCGAGGCATTGCGTCGGGCGCGGGTATGGACTACATCACGAGCGAAAAGCATGTGCCCGACGCGTACACGCCGTCCAACGAACTCTGGGGCGATTCATTGGCCGCGCAGGGGATCAAGGTTGCGCTCGTAGAGAAACGGTTGGCCGGCAATGCAGCGGGGATCGTGTTGACCAAGAAGAAGTACGCCGAGATCGCCGACAAGTACGGCGCAGTCAACATCCAGACCGTCACCGAAGCCGTCGCGGCCGGCGAGGTCGCCATGGGCTACACCAACCCGTTCGCGAGTGCCACGGGTGCGAACTTCCTGATGTCACTGCTGTACAGCTTTGACGAGAGCAATCCGCTCGGCGACACCGCAGTCGCACAGTTCGAGGGCTTTCAGCTCAATGTACCGTTCGTCGCCTATACGACGCTCCAGATGAAGGATTCGGCCAAGTCGGGCGTACTCGAGGGTTTTGTATTCGAGGCACAGCAGTTCGAGAACTCCCCTGATCTCAAGTCGGCGTACGTGTTCACACCGTTCGGCGTGCGCCACGACAACCCCCTCTATGCGATTGGCAATCTGTCGCCGACGAAGCAGGAGATCCTGCGCCTGTTCGCCGACTTCTGCAAGAGACCCGAGAACCAAAAGGTCGCGACGGATTGTGGCTTCAACCTCTACGATGATTACGCGTGCGACGTCGCCGGATTGAATGGCGAACTCATGACGTCGGCGCAGCGACTCTGGAAAGAGAAGAAGAACAGCAGTCGAGACATCATCGCAGTATTCGTTGCCGACGTGTCGGGTAGCATGGACGGCGAGCCGCTGAATAAGCTCAAGCAGTCGCTGATGAACGGCTCCAAGTACATCGGCAAGGACTGCTCGATCGGACTCGTGACGTTCTCGAGTCAAGTCAACATCGCGCTGCCCATCGGCAAGTTCGACATCAACCAGCAATCCCTGTTCGCGGGCGCAGTCAACAGCATGGTCGCCAACGGCGGCACGGCGATGTACGATGCGATTGTCGTCGCCGAGCAGATGCTCATGGAGCAAAAGGCCAACAATCCCAACGCCAAGTTCATGCTGTTCGTACTCAGCGACGGCGAGTCCAACGAGGGGTACGAACTTCGAGATACCCAAAAGATGATCGAAGGATTGGGGATCCCAGTTTACACGATCGGATACAACGCCGACATCGAGGTACTTGCGACGCTATCGGGCATCAATGAGGCCGCGAGCATCAACGCCGATACCGACGACGTCGTGTACAAGATGGGCAATCTATTTAACGCCGAAATGTAACGGTACACCGTAGGAGGAAAAGATATGGCTTTTTCTATGAATGTCGCAGACGCCGAGGCGCTCAAGGCTGAGGTGATCGATGCAATCAAAGCCGAACCTGAGGAGGTCGCCAAACTCCGGGAGGCCGCGCAGAACAACGTCAAGGAGATCGTCAACCTTGACCTCGACTCGTTCGAGGGCAAGAAGATGATATTGCAGTCGATCGAAGCATTCGGCTTAGAATCCATGCAGCGGTCGTCGAACAAGAATGCGCTGCTCAAGACGTCGGTCGCCCAGTTGTCCGAGTCGGGCAGTGAGGGCGGCGTCGTATCCAAGAGCCTACAGGATCTGCATCGCGAGATCAAGGATCTCGACCCGAGTTTGGTGGACTTTGCCAAGGGCGGTGTATTGGGCAAACTGTTCAATCCCATCCGCGCATACTTCCAGAAGTACGAGAAGGCCGAGGACGTGATCGGCGACATCATGGCGTCGTTGGCCAAGGGTAAGGAACGGCTCAAGAACGACAACACGACGCTTGCAATGGAAGAGCAGTCGCTGCGCGAGCTATCCAAACGCATCAACAAAGAGATCGAATTGGGTACCATGATGGACGCGTGCATCGTTGCCGAACTCGAGAAGGCCGAGGCCTCCAATGCCGATCCCGAGAAGATTCGCTTCGTGCAGGAAGAGATTCTATTCCCGTTGCGACAGCGCGTCATGGATATGCAGCAGATGGTCGTCGTCAACCACCAGGGCATCATCGCGATTGAACTCGTCTGCCGCAATAACAAAGAACTCATGCGCGGCGTGGATAGGGCGATGAACGTCACGGTGTCGGCGCTACGCACGGCCGTGATGGTCGCGAGTGCGCTATACAACCAGCGCATCGTACTCAAGAAGATCCAGTTGCTCAACGAAACTACGAACAATCTCATCAGCTCGACCTCCAAGATGCTCAGGGAGCAGGGCGCCGAGATCCAGAAGAGTTCGATGGAGTCGACCGTATCTGTCGACGTACTCAAGGAATCCTACAAAGACTTGATGGCCGCGCTCGACGAGATCAGCACGTTCAAGCAGAAGGCGCTGCCTGTCATGCAGGGTACGATTGCGACGTTCAGGGAGATGGCCGAACAGGGCGAGATGCAGATACGCAATATGGAAAAGGGTAATGCATTGAATATGTAAGGGCTGTACTGTTTGGGTAAAATAAACCATTTACTGACAGTCAGCTATTCATTACGACAAGTATATAAGGCGACGGTGGAGAAAACCGTTGCCTTTTATAGTGCCATGGATACGCAGT
>CAYPOE010000234.1:0-3690 GCA_964412285.1 uncultured Eubacteriales bacterium
TCGGAAATACGATCATCGCGGTCATGCTCGTGTACATGGGTAGACTGCTCAACCTCGACCTATATCTCGCTGCCGTCGTCGTATTCGCGATGCGGCTGTTCGGTAACTTTGCCGTCACGCGCCGCTATCTGATGAGCGATACCTTCCGTCAGCGGCTGCACCTGTCGCGCACCAAAGCAGAGTCTGCCGCACCGCCCAAAGCCGACTGATGCAGATTAGAACATGCGCCTCAGTCGCAGCGACGCGTCGTAGAGCACGTTTCGCGGCACGTCGTATTGTTCGGCAGCCAGCGTCACTGCGTCGCGCAACGTACAATCGTGCTGCGACATGATATTCACGAGAATCGCCTCGGGCGACCATGCCGTGTCTGTGGACGCGGCTTTTTGTTTGCGACGCAATACAATCGTGTACTCACCCTTGCGCGCGTTGGCATTGTCGCCCAATTGCGCAAGCACATCACGGACGTCCCCGTAGTAGTGACGCTCGTGCAGCTTGGTCAAATCGTTGGCGACCAATGCGTCGCACGGCATGACTGCCCCGATTGCAGTCAGCGTATCGGTAATGCGATTGGGCGACTCGTATAGCACAAACACATCATCGTCGGACTGCGACATACTGTGCAGCACTGCATCCCGATCGCCGCGTTCGCGCGGCAGGAATCCGATGAAACAGAAGCGGCGCGTATCGAATCCGCACACGCACAGCGCAGTCACTGCCGCACAGCAGCCGGGTATGGGTACGACGTCGACGCCGACCGCACGCGCGGCCTCGATCAAGATATAACCCGGGTCGGAGATGCACGGCGTACCCGCGTCGGTGATCAGCGCCACGTCGCCGTCGGACTGCGTCATGCGCATGACAAGTTCCTGCGTACGCTGTCGCTCGTTGAACTTATGGTACGACAGCATGGGCGTGGATATATCGTAATGCCGCAGCAACACCGACGAGTGCCGCGTATCCTCGGCAAGAATCAGCGATACGCGTTTGAGGGTGTCGACGGCGCGGAACGTCATGTCGCCGAGGTTACCGATGGGGGTTGCGACTACATAGAGTGTCATGAATGATTCGGGTTGTTGGTATTGTTCGTATTATTTGTATTATTTGTATTGTTGAGATCCATTTCGACCTGTCCGCGTATACCCGCCGTCTTGTCCGCGTAATCATCGGGCAGCGGCTCGTTGAAGTATTCGTATGCCGTACGCGTCGCGATGCGACCGCGCGGCGTGCGTCCGAGGAAGCCGAGCTGCAACAGGTACGGCTCGTACATATCCTCAATCGAACCTGCGTCCTCTCCGATCGTCGCGGCAATCGTCTCGAGTCCGACGGGGCCACCGCCATAGTTGCGCATGATCGCGATCATCATGCGGCGGTCAATCTTGTCGAGTCCGTACGCGTCGATCTCGAGGCGGTTACAGGCGATCATCGCGATGTCGCGCGTGATCGTACCGTTGCCGAGTATATCGGCGAAGTCGCGCACGCGGCGCAGCAGTCGGTTCGCGATACGCGGCGTACCGCGCGATCGCACGGCGATTTCCATTGCGCCGTCGGGATCACAGGGCGCGCCGAGGATCGACGCCGAACGCGTGACGATCTGCAGCAGCTCCTCGGGTGTATAGAGTTCGAGTCGCATGACCATGCCGAAGCGGTCGCGCATCGGCGACGTGATCATACCCGCGCGGGTTGTCGCGCCGACGAGCGTGAACCGTTCGAGCGACAGTCGCAGCGCACTCGCCATAGGCCCTTGCCCTGTGATGATGTCGAGCTGATAGTCCTCCATCGCGGGGTAAAGTACTTCTTCGATTGCGCGATTCAGGCGGTGAATCTCGTCGATGAAGAGTACGTCGCCGCGCTGGAGATTGGTCAGCAGCGCCGCGATGTCGCCCTGCTTCTCGAGCGCAGGGCCGGATGTGATGCGTATGTCGACGCCCATCTCATTCGCGACAACGTTCGCAAGTGTGGTCTTGCCCAAGCCGGGCGGGCCATAGAGCAGGATATGGTCGAGCGGCTCCTTGCGCCGTTTGGCAGCCTCGATGAATACCGACAGATTGTCCTTGATCGACTGCTGCCCGATGTACTCGCTCATCTGTTTTGGGCGCAGCGATAGATCCTCGTTTTCGTTGCCGAGTAGCGATGTGGATACGATGCGTTCGTTTGACATAATAATAAGTATTTATTGCTCAATCCGCCGTAACGTGGTATAATATGATATAGTTACTAAATCGAAAGGATCAGGATATGACCAATCAAGATATCATCGCCCGCGCATACGCCAAGCATACGATTGTACCCGCATTCAACATACCGCACCTGCCCATGGTAGGCGCAGTCGTACGTGCCGTACGCGACGAGGACTCGTTCGCACTGATACAGGTTGCGCGTTTGGAATGGGAGAAATTCGAGTCGCAGAGTTTGCAGGCCGTAGCCGCAGAATACACCAAGCACGCCGATCCGAAGCACACGCGCCTGCACCTCGATCACGTACCCGTCATCGATGAGGACAAGCTCAATGTTGACTACATGCCGATCATCCAAGCTGCGATCGAAGCAGGCTACGGCTCGGTCATGGTCGACGGTTCGCGTCTGCCGCTCGACGGCAACATTGCCGCGACGCACGAGGTCGTGCAATGCGCACATACGTACGGCGTACCTGTCGAAGCCGAACTCGGCGCAGTACTCGGCCATGAGTCCGGCCCGTTGCCGCCATACGACGAGATCTTTGAGAGTGGACAGGGCTTCACGAAAGTAGACGAGGCCGTGCGGTTCGTCAAGGAGTCGGGCTGTGATTGGCTGAGCGTCGCGATCGGCAACATCCACGGCGCAATCAGCGAAACCGCGCGTCACGCCAAGAAGCCCAACGCACGCCTGTCGATCCCGCATCTCAAAGAACTCAATGCTGCGCTCGGCATTCCGCTCGTACTCCACGGCGGTAGTGGCATCCAGCGCGCGTATATCCTCGAGGGCATCCAGAACGGCATCGCCAAGATCAACGTGGGTACCGAGATACGACAAGCGTATGAACTGGCACTGCCGAACGGCGTCGAGGCTGCACAGGAGAGTGTCTACAAGCGCACGCGTGAGTTGTTGCACGACTTCTTCGCGATCAGTGGCAACGCCGCGGTCTTCAAAGACTGATCCACGGGCGGGATCCCCGCCCTTACATAAATATCCTACGAAATATCGATGAGTCCGAGATACCTGTGTCCATACCGCGCGATGTGTTCCTTGCGTCCCTGTAGGTTGTCGCCGAGCAACAGCTCGAACTTGGCGTTGGCGAGCGCAGCCTCCTCGGGTTCAACCTGAATCAGTCGCCGCGTCTCGGGATTCATCGTCGTCTGCCACATCATGTCAGGCTGGTTCTCGCCGAGTCCCTTGCTGCGCTGCAACGTATACTTGCCCTCGCCGAGCTTATCTGTGATGCGCTTCTTCTCGTTCTCGTCATATGCGAAGTAGATCTTGGGCTCGCCTCGACCCTTGGTCTTCGCCGTGATCTCGTAGAGCGGTGACTCCGCAATGTGGATGTAGCCCCCGTTGATCAGCGACGGCACGAGTCGATAAAACATCGTGAGAATCAGCGTCCGAATGTGGTAGCCATCGAAGTCGGCATCGGTGCAGATGATGACCTTGTTGTAGCGCAAGTTCTCGATGTTAAACGTGTCGAAATCCTTGTGCGACTTGTGTGGCGCTTCCACG
>CAYPOE010000235.1:0-3656 GCA_964412285.1 uncultured Eubacteriales bacterium
TGGGTCTTCTTTCTTTTATTGACTATTGTGCCATACTGTGTTATGATTACATGAAAACAAAATCTTCGACAAAGGAGAATGGCACATGTCCGGCACCGTTTGGGCAATATTACCACCCATCATAGCGATTGCGCTGGCACTCATTACCAAAGAAGTTTACGTTTCTCTGTTTATTTGCATACTCACAGGGGCACTGTTCTACAGCGGCTTCAATGTCGTTGGCTCGATCGAAACCCTGTTCGGCATCATGGCCGACAAAGTCGGCGGCAATATGAATATCGTCATCTTCCTCGTATTCCTCGGTATGCTCGTCGCACTTATGAACGTGTCGGGCGCATCGGCGGCATACGGCGAACGCGCGGCCAAGTCGATCAAGTCGCAGCGCGGGGCGCTCTTCGCAACTGCTGGACTCGGTACGCTGATCTTCGTCGACGACTACTTCAACTGCTTGACTGTCGGCACCGTCATGCGTCCCGTGACCGATAAGTTCAACATCACACGCGCCAAACTCGCCTACATCATCGACGCGACCGCCGCGCCGATCTGCATCATCGCGCCGATCTCGTCGTGGGCGGCGGCCGTAGGCTCGACGCTGCCGTCGGAGTCTACCATCGACGGATTCAACCTGTTCTTGCGCACGATCCCGCAGAACCTCTACGCAATCCTCACGCTGATCATGGTCGCGTACGTCATCCTGTTCAAGCTCGACTTCGGCCCCATGAAGCGCGCCCAAGTCCGACATGAAGACAAGGTCAAGAAGGCGTCATCCAAGGCACACGGCAAGGTCATCGACCTCGTACTGCCCATCGCGGCGCTGATCGTCTTCTGCATCGTCGCCATGATCTACACGGGCGGCGGCTTCGACGGCGTTGGCATCGTCGACGCGTTCGCCGACTGCGACGCTTCGCTCGCACTCGTGATCGGCTCGTTCTTCGCCATCCTCTTCACGTTGCTGCTCTACTTACCGCGCAAGATCGTGACGTTCAAGCAGTTCGCGGAATCCATCACGGCGGGCTTCACGGCCATGGTACCCGCGATCCTGATCCTCACACTCGCGTGGACGCTGTCGGGCGTCTGCGGCTCGGATTACCTCGGCGCGGGCGAATTCGTCAAGACGGCGCTGGAGGGCAGCCCGCTCAATCCCGCGATCCTGCCCGCGATCTTCTTCTTAATCGCGACGGGCTTCGCGTTCGCGACGGGTACGTCGTGGGGCACGTTCGGCATCCTCGTGCCGATCCTCGTCGCGGTCGTAGGGCCGGAAGTATCGGAAATCATGGTCACGACCGTAGCCGCCGTACTGGCCGGAGCCGTCTGCGGCGACCACATCTCGCCGATCTCCGACACGACGATTTTGTCGTCGACGGGCGCAGACTGCAATCACATCGAACACGTGTCGACGCAGATCCCGTACGCGCTGCTCGTGGCGGCCTGCTGCTTCATCGGCTACGCGATATCGGGCGCGACGGGCAGCGCGCTATTGGCGTTTATCGTCAGTGTCGCACTGCTGCTCGGCGCACTCGCCTTCCTCACCAACCGGGAGAAGAACGCCAACGTCGTACAGGCCAAGCCCGTCAAGGCGAAATAAGGACGCGGCTGTCGCACCATCCCACAAACAAGCCGCCGTATCCCTCACGGGAGCGGCGGCTCTTGATTTATCATTAATATATCAATATTTGCCCGTCAATTGGATGTGCAGTACGTCGTCGTGCGGATGCTCGTACTGGTTCGGCAGTTGCTTGAGCTTGGGCGTATGGACTGCGATATCCGGTAGGAAGTGATCGTGCAACTTAAATCGCGACACGGCCATGTTGAGTACGTTGGCTTGACTTGACAGCTCCTGCGACGCGGCGGCGGATTCCTCGCTCGTCGCGGAGTTGGCGGCGACGACAGCTGCGATCTGGTCGATGCCGATGGTGACTTGCGCGAGGGAGACGGCCTGTTCGTGGCTCGCCTTGGTGATCTCGGCGATGACATGCGTCGTCTGTTCGACGCTGTCGACCGCGCCGAGCATGTCTTGCGCCGTCACGGCGGCCAGTCTGACGCCTTCGTCGATCGAAGCCACGGAGTCCTCGATGAGCTGCGTCGTGTTCTTGGCCGCGTCGGCAGACTTGCCCGCGAGGTTACGCACCTCTTCGGCGACGACATTGAAGCCACGCCCGGCCTCACCCGCGCGGGCGGCTTCGACCGACGCGTTGAGGGCTAAGATATTGGTCTGGAATGCGATGTCCTCGATGGTCTTGATGATCTTGCTGATCTCGGACGACTTGATGTGGATGTTGTTCATCGCCGCCATGAGTTGCTGCATCTGTGCGTTGCTCGACGTGATGGCCGTGACTGCACTCTCGGCCATGCCGCTGGCTTTGACCGAGTTGTTGGCATTCTCGCCGACCTGCGACGAAATCTCGGTGATGGACGCGGACAGTTCCTCGACCGAGCTGGCTTGCTCCGTCGCGCCCTGTGCCAACGCCTGCGCGCTGCCCGACACCTGATCCGCACCCTGTGCGACTTGGTCGGCCGACATTTTGAACTGCGCGAGCGTCTCGGATATGTTGGAGACGAACCTCTCGATCGAACTCTGGATGTTAATGAAATCCCCTACGAACACCGTGTTCAGCTGTACGGCGAAGTCGCCGCCCGCGAGTTGTCCCATGACCCTGTCGATGTCCGCGATGTACGACCGAATGATGTCCGTCGATTGCCGCAGACTCTGCGCAACCTCGCCGACCTCGTCGCGTGACGTGTATGGGATGTCGACGTCGAGATGTCCCTGTTCCATGGCCTTGGCCGCGTCTCTGGCTTCTCGGAGCGGCTTGGTGATGCTTTCTGTGATGAGCAGCGCGATGATGATCGCAACGATCACGCAAGCGCCGAGCATCACGAACGTCGCGATGTACGACGATCGCCGTACGGATACCGCCGTTGCGTACTGCTCGTTACCGCGCTGCGCTTGCTGATCGAAGATGCTGATCGTGAATGTGGCGGCTGTCTGAAATGCGGGCGAGAACTCGTCGTTCATGACTTTCATTGCATCCACGTCGTTGTCGGCCTGCGCGAGTACGATCACCTTTTGGACGATGGGCTGCAACGCCTTGATCAACGACTCCATTTTGTCAATGTCAAGGGAGCTCTGCTGCGCAGTCAAACGGAATGCCGCGATTTCGTCAAAGATCGCCGACAGGTCATTGACGGTGGTATCATAGAGCTGTTTGGCGTCTTTGGCCGCCCCGTCCATGGCGATGGTCCTGAATAGATTGCACTCCACAGACAACATGTTACGCCGAATCGCCCAAAGGTGGTTAGAATTGGGATATGTACGCTTGGCGTAGTTATCGACCTGTCCAAAGATCGAACCTACATTGTTGAATGCGTTGAGCGACAGCATCGCGATGAGCACGATGATCATACCAAACCCAATCAATAGCCGCGTACCGATCCGTGTTTTCTGGATAAGTTTTACCATGTGTCGCATCTCCCTCACGTATGCAGTAAATATCTGACTGTATTATATATCATGTTCATCGATATGTCAACTATATATGTTACATTTGTTGAAATGTAACATATAGTATCAAAATATCCACATATGCGGAACATTTATGTCGTAAAGTACGTCACATATGTCGTATTTATTCACTGATATTTTCGGCAACGATGAC
>CAYPOE010000236.1:0-3648 GCA_964412285.1 uncultured Eubacteriales bacterium
GTGTTGTGTTGGGGTTTTACATAAGGACGTCGCATGATAAGAATATCGGTGGCATTGCGCGATGGGTTTCGGATATTGCGCAAATGCCCATAATATGGTATTATATACATAATCCGATGAAATCCCCCAAACGTAAACACGGGAGCGTTCGCTATGCATTACGAGTATGAGATCATTCGCTGTAAGCGCCGCACGGTCGCGTTGGAGGTCACGCCCGATTTGCGCGTGGTCGTCAAAGCGCCGCAGCGTGTGTCTGCATCTGACATTGAGCAATTCATGGACAAGCAGTCGCATTGGATCGACGAACGTATGCGCGTCATGCGGCAGCGCATGGAAAACGGCGAACGGCTGGCCTTGACCGACGAAGAGATACATAGGCTGCGGCAGAGCGCCGCGGTGGATCTGCCCGCGCGCGTCGAGCGGCACGCCGCGGCCATGGGCGTACGACCCGCGCGCGTACGCGTCACCTCGGCTGCGCAGCGATGGGGCAGCTGTAATGCGGCCGATGGGCTGTGTTTCTCGTACCGCGTCATGCAGTTGCCTGACGACCTCATCGATTACGTCGTCGCGCACGAACTCGCCCACATCGTCGAGAAGAATCACAGTTCTGCGTTTTACGCCGTGCTTGACGAGTACATGCCCGACCACCGCGAGCGCGAAGCGCGAATCAAATACGGCCAAGGGGCGGTATGATATATGCAATTTTCAGTTAAAACATCTACTTGGCAGATACAATCGTATGTATGATTATAGATGTGCTGTGTTTGCTGTTGTGTTTGGATTTTGGGATTTTATTAGCCGAGCAGATACATAAACCCCGCGCCATGGCGCGGGGTTCTTATTATTGCGTTTATCCCAATATCAAGCCAAATGCGCCATCGACGAACGGCGACTGCAATCCCGCCTCGCCGACCAACTCCACGAACGTCTTGGAGCCGCCCTTGCGCACGAGCGCCAGATACCGCTGCCACGCGTCGGATGCGTCCTTGAGCCGCAGTGCGTTGAATTGCAACGCGACGTGCTGCGCGAGGCAGTAGTCGATGTAGTAGAACGGCACCTCGTAGATGTGCATTTGCTGCTGCCACCAGCCGCCGCTGCCATAGAATGCGTCGCCGTCAAAATCCAACCAAGGCCTGTATTGTCGCTCAAGATCGAGCCACGCGGCCTTGCGCTCTTTGGGAGTCAGCGACGGGTTGCTGTAGATGATGTGCTGATACTCGTCGACCATCGTGCCGTACGGGATGAACACGAGCGCGGACTCCTGCTGCATCGTGCGGAAGTCGTCGGCCCTGTCGCCGAAGAACAGATCCATATACGGCGCCGTGAAGAACTCCATGCCCATCGAGTGGATCTCGCACGACTCCATCGTCGGATGGCGCAGGTCGTACGGATACATGTCGCGCGACAGATACGCCGCGAGCGCGTGTCCGCACTCGTGCGTCAGCACGTCGATGTCGCCCGTCGTACCGTTGAAGTTGGCGAAGATGAACGGCGTGCCGTACTTGGGGAACGTCGTGCAGTAGCCGCCGCCGCGTTTGCCGGGTTTGGTCAGGCAGTCAAACAGTTCGCCGCCGCGCATGAAGTCGTAAAATTCGCGCGTGGCCTCGGACAGCTTGCCGTACATCACGCCGCCATTGTCAAAGATCTCGTCGGGCGTGCCGATGGGTGTGGGGTTGCCCTGCTTGAAATACAACCCTGCGTCGTAGGCCTTGGGATCGGATATGCCGATGCGCTCTGCGCGTCTCTGCTGCAACGCCGCGACGTACGGCACGAGGTCGCGCTTGACCTGTCGACGGAAGCCGTCGACGGCAGTCGCATCGTAGCAGTTGCGTCCCATGAGTACGTAACCCAGCTCGACGAAATCTTGATATCCCAACGTGTGCGCCATATCGGTGCGCAACTTGACGAGTTGATCGTAGATGTCGTCGAGTTCGTCGGTGTTCCGCGCGAACCATTGCGATTTGGCCTCGAATGCGCGTTTGCGCGTCGCACGGTCGGGTAGCTGCATGTAGTAGCCGAGTCCGGGCAGATTCAGCTGCTTGCCATCGAACTCGATCTGTGCCGACGCGATGAGATCGCCATAACGCGTCGACAGCTTGTTGATCTGCTGCATGAACGGCACGGCTTGCTCGTTCATGCCCCTGACTGCGAGGTCGGCGTTGACGAAGAACAACGTACCCAAACGTTGCTCAAGTGCGGTGCGGTGCGGCGACTCGGTCAGCGCGCGCCACATGCGGTTGCGCAGCTCTTCTACGACGGGTGCATTCTCGTCGTAGTATGCATTCTCTTCCTTATAGAATGGATCGGTCGTATCGATCGAGTTGCGCGTCGAGGCGAGCGACGCCATCGTCGACCACTCGACGTACGCATCGGTGAGTTTGTCATAGCACGCCGCGACCGCATCGGCGTCAGACGCCGACCTCATGCGCGCGATTTCAGCGTTATACGTGTCGACGACAGCGCCGACGTCGGCGCGCTGGTAGGGCATATCGGGAAACTTCATAAGATTCCTCCTGTATAGTGTGTACTCGTATAGTTTATCCAAAACGTTACATACTAACTATAACACAAATGGCAACAAGTGACAAGTAGCGGCCGACGCCCACATCGGCCGCGCAATCACTCGACAAACGGAGGCTTCATGACAGATATAGACACGGAAAATATGCAAGACATCAAAGAGATGGGGACGGCGACCGCGGCGATCGACATGCGCGCGGGCGACATACAGTGCATGACCATCATTGGGCAGATCGAGGGGCATACGCTCGCGCCGTCCAATACCAAGACGACGAAGTATGAACACATCATCCCTGTCCTCATGGCGATCGAACAGGACGACGCCGTGCGCGGCATCATCTTTGCGATCAACACAATCGGCGGCGACGTGGAAGCGGGTCTCGCCATCGCCGAGGTCATCTCGACGCTCAGCAAGCCGACGGTGTCGCTCGTGCTCGGCGGCGGACACTCGATCGGCGTACCGCTGGCCGTCGCGGCCGATTACTCGTTCATCGCGCCATCGGCGACCATGACGATCCATCCAATCCGCATGAATGGACTCGTGATCGGCGTCGCACAGACCTACGACTACTTTCAAAAGGTGCAGGAACGCGTACTCGAATTTGTGACGCACCACAGTCGCATCGGTCACGACGCATTGCAACGACTCATGCTCGCAACGGGCGAAATTGCCAACGACGTAGGTACGATCCTCTTCGGCGCACAGGCCGTCGAGTGCGGACTCATCGACGATTGCGGCGGCGTGAGCGCGGCGTATGCCAAATTGCGCGACCTCATCGATCAGCGCGAGGCCGTCGCAGGGCAAAGACCATAATCCGGCAGGCGCCCCGTGCGCCCGCGGTACATATGAGGCATGGCGCACGAGTATAGTAGAAATGTAACAGAGAATTATTATGAAAATATTACAAACGGTAATATTCATAAATTACATATTGAAAATATGAGTGATTTATAGTATAATAATAAAAATGCCGTATGAGCCTATGCCGATACAAAGGAGTGCATGTGCGGGTAGGCTATATGTGGTAAGAAACGTCGGCGCAGTAGTGCGTCCACAGTATGATTCGGAGGTGCGAGCATGAAAAACCTCAAGCTACGGGTAAAGCTATTGGTGGGATTTGGATTGGT
>CAYPOE010000237.1:0-3639 GCA_964412285.1 uncultured Eubacteriales bacterium
CGGCCAGAACCGGTTTTGCGGATGCGCGTAGTATTCTTGCTTACGCAGCGACATTTCTCCTGGCAATGAGCCGAGTATTAGGATCGCGGGATGATTGCCTACGATGGGTGGGAGTCCGTATTTCATATTTTCGGGATTTAGTGATGTTGTTTATTTTCTACTTATTTTCTACTTATCTTGAATGTGCTGCAGCTCCTCGTTTTTTGCCAGTTTCCGTTCTCGTCTTTTTTATATGGCAAAACGGCCTTTACTGACGATGTGTTTATCAGTCCGTAAATATGCGGATAACTTCTTCCGCAGTTGTCGCTGTCTTCCCATTTTACCTCTGCCTCAAGTGCCTCTGTTTCGATACATAAAAGCAGAAGTGCATCGGACATTTGCTTGAAGTTTGGCGCAACTCTCCAAAAATATTCTATTGACGAGCAGTGAATAAACCCATGTGCATCAAGCATATCCTGTCCAAAGCAATCTGTGTTTTTCACAGTATCCCAAGCGGATTTTCTTATACAGTGCAAAATAGTCATTTGACCTTCACCTCCTATTATATAAACAATTTATATAAACAATCCATAGTGAAAGTATACCAAAAACCAATCACTGTGTCAAATCCAAGAGAAAGAGCGAAGATTTTTGTTGACATACCCACGGGTATATTTTATAATAGAATAGTATAAATCCTATGAAAATCTTGCCACATATTTGTCTACTTTTTATTATATGAATAATTTGTACTTAGCCTTCTCGGTCGTATGCCCGATCTGCCTTATGATGGCGCTCGGCTACTTCCTGCGCCGCATCAACATACTACAAGATGCAACCAATCGCTCCATCAACAACCTGTGCTTCAAGGCGTTTCTGCCCGTACTGCTGTTCGTCAACGTCTACAACTCGGACTTCGCCACGGACTTCTCACTGGGGCTCATTCTGTTCGGTGTAGCCTGCATGGTGATCGCCTTTGCCGCACTCATGTTCATCGTGCCGCTGTTCGAGAAATCCGACAAGCGGCGCGGCGTCATCGTGCAAGGCGTCATGCGCAGCAACTTCATCCTGTTTGGCCTCCCCGTCACGATTGCCGTATTCGGCGAGAGCAACGCGTCGGTCACGGCGATCCTCATCTCATTCATCGTACCGCTCATCAACATCCTCTCCGTCATCGCACTGGAGGTCTACAGTGGCAAGCGTACGAGTCTCAAACGCATCCTATTGGGCGTCGCCACCAACCCGCTCGTCGTGGCGGCAGTCATCGCGTTCGCATTCGTACTGTTAGGCGTACGAATGCCCGCAATACTCACGAAAACCCTGACCGACATATCGCGCATCGCGACGCCGCTCGCGCTCATCTTACTCGGCGGTTCCTTCACCTTCACAGGTGCGTTGCGCAACATCAAGACGTTGTGTGTCTGCGTGACGTCGAAGCTCGTCGTTATACCCGCAATCTGCCTCTCCATCGCGATTGCACTGGGCTTCCGTGACAGGGAACTCATGGCGCTGTTCTCCATGATCGCAAGTCCGACGGCGGTTGCGTCGTTCACAATGGCACAAAGCGCAGGCGCGGACAGCGACCTCGCGGGTGAGATCGTTGTCATGACCTCGATTGCTTCCATTATAACCGTATTTGCAGGGATCATGATACTCAAACAACTCGCATTCATATAACACGCACGAGATCTACGGAGGCTTACATGGCAGCAGAGATCGTCAAGACATGCAAAGAGCATATGCCAGCCGCGCGATTCATCGGCTTACGCTACACCAACGCGGACAGAGACCCATACGGCGGATTTGGAAAATACTGGGGCGAGTGGCATTCGACAAATAAGTTCGCATTGTTCGCCAACCTCAACCTTGTCTTTGAGAGTCAGATGGCGCATCACGGCCTCATGATTTGCGGCGAGGACTTTGAGCATACATTCGAGTATTGGATCGGCATGTATTGCGAACCTGGTTCTGTCGTGCCCGACGGTTTGGAGTACGTCGATCTGCCTGAGTCCGACGTCGCCATGTGCTGGATCTACGGCAGTCAGCAGAACGGCGAGATCTTCGGCGAATCCGCCGACCGCCTGTGCCATACCGCTTGGAAAGAACAAGGCATGACTGACTTCCGCGACAATATACGCGGCGAAGGGGAGAAGCGTTGGTGCTTCTTTGAGCGCTATGTAAACACACGATTCGATGTGTTCGACGACAAGGGCAATTGTATACTCGACTACGGCATGTATCTCAATAGCTGATTAGATCTATCGGAGGTTACTATGAGTTTTAGATTTGATTGGGACGCGTACAACAAGCGCGTTCAGTGGTTCACCGAGGCGCGGTTCGGCATGTTCATACATTGGGGCTTGTACGCGATTCCTGCGCGTGGCGAGTGGGTGCGTAGCGTCGAGCGTATCTCGGTCGAGGATTACCAACCGTTCTTCGACGAGTTCAATCCGACGGACTATGATCCCAAAACATGGGCAAAACTCGCCAAACAGGCGGGTATGAAGTACGCGGTACTCACGGCCAAGCATCACGACGGATTCTGCTTGTTCGACAGTGCGCTCACGGATTACAAGGCGACGAATACGCCTGCCGGGCGCGACCTCGTGCGCGAGTATGTCGACGCGTTCCGCGCGGAGGGCTTGAAGGTCGGACTCTACTACTCGATCATCGACTGGCATCACCCCGACTTCCCGCACTACGGCGACCGTCAGCATCCCGAGCGCGACAATCCCGCGTGGAAAGACGCGACGCACAACTTCGACAACTACCTCGACTACATGCACGGGCAGATCAAAGAACTCTGCACGAATTACGGCAAGATCGACATCTTCTGGTTCGACTTCTCGTACGGAGACATGATGGGCGAGAAGTGGCGCGCGACGGAGTTGGTGCGCATGATGCGCTCGTATCAGCCTCACGTGCTCATCGACAATCGCCTTGAGGCGAGCGGTGAGGGATTCGGTTCGCTCGTCACGGCCAATCCCAGCGAGTATTGCGGCGACTTCGTGAGTCCTGAGCAGATCATCCCGCCCAAGGGCATCTACAACGAGACGGGTGAACCCGTCGTGTGGGAGGCCTGCATCACGATGAACAACCATTGGGGCTACTGCGCGACTGACCGCAACTATAAAGAGGCGCCGATGGTCGTCAAGAAACTCGTCGAGTGCGTGAGCAAGGGTGGCAATCTGCTCATCAACGTAGGCCCCGACGCCAAGGGCAACATACCGCGCGAATCCGTCGAGATCCTCGAGGGCGTGGGCAAATGGATGCGCAAGAACAGTGCGTCCGTATATGGTTGTGGCTACGCGGGCATCGACAAGCCTGACTTCGGTCGCGTCACGCGCAATGGCAACGTCTACTACTACCATGTGATGGAGCCGACTGTCGGTATGATCCCGCTGACGGGGATCGACAAGGATTCCATCGCCAATGTGCGTGAGGTGGCTACGGGCGCGGAGTTGCAGATCATCAACAACTGGATCTCGGGCAACTACCCCGAAGCCTTCGTGTCGTACGGCGAAAATCCCGCACTACCCGACGATATAGATTATGTGGTTGCGGTAACCGTAAAATAACTCACAGCCTCCCCGTCAAACGGGAGGTATTTATTGTCCCCAAACTGGGGTTAAAACCCTCGCCTTTCAGGCGAAACCTTTA
>CAYPOE010000238.1:0-3637 GCA_964412285.1 uncultured Eubacteriales bacterium
AAAGCTCTTTTGCATCAATAAGGCTAGAACGCTTTTTCTCATCGTCTTTAAATGTCTCGCTATAATTTAACAAAAGTGTACCTATTTGATAAAGCAAAGGAAAACACGAAAAATATTTCTTGGTAATATCACGGCAATGGCTCATGACTTCATCAAAAGGTAATGAAGCAAATTCATTTGACAGCTTTTCATACAGTTTCCGAATGTCATCTTCCGTCATCTGTGGCTCATAACCTAATAATTCGTCAACACTGATATTAAAATATGCAGAAAGTTGTGGTAAAAGTAAAATATCAGGATAGCTCTGAGACGTTTCCCACTTTGAAACGGAAGCACTTGATACGCCAATATGATTGGCAAGTTCTTCTTGCGTAATGCCCTTTTCCTTTCGCTTGTTGATGATTGCTCTCGCAATATTGATTTCCTTCACCATAGCACCCCTTATTCTTTATTTAGCCAGTATAAAAATATTATATAGAAAAGTGCTATAACTTACAATGGAGCCGTAGTTAAATTTGGTTTGAAAATTCAACCGATGCGCAAGGTTTGGCAATCATTCGGATACGTCTCTCCATGGCGTTCGACTGTCCCGCTCTTCATCTGTTAGCCCATATCGACGCGCCATGATTGCCCCTCCTTTGACGCCCTCTTGTGGTATAACGGGTGTTGTGATATGTAATGATATGTAAGGGGCGCAGCTACAGCGTAGCCATCCCCTTATTTTTTATACTTCGTCGTGTTCAAAGCCGCAACGCTTGCACTTCCATTTGGTAGGATGCTCGGAGTGGTAGACGGCGTTCGACGACAGGGAGTCGTATAATTGCGACAGCGTGTGGTGATTGTTCGCGGCATTGTCGCACATGAGTCGAAATAGCGCCGCGACGTCGGCCTCGCCCGCCGCGTTGGCCGCAGCCATGTAGAGCGGCAGCGTCTCTTCGTATTCGCGCTTCGTCATGTCGATGGCGTCGCGCACGTTGGACAGCGTGCGGCCGCTCGCACAGCAGTCGTCGTGCGACAGCTTGTATCCCGCGCAGAGCCGCGACTGCAAGCTGAACAGGCTGATCGCGTTGTGCCGTTCGGCCGCCGCGATCTCGGCCAATAGATCCTGCACATAACCGATCCCCTCGCCCATGGCCTCGCGCGCGTAGGCTTCATATAGGATACTCCCCAACGCCTTGCTTGATACTGCCTGCGCGATTGCGTCCGATAGTGTTATACCCATAAAATACCCCGTAGTATGATTTCTCAACCGCCGACAAAAAACATCGCGGTTGGTCGTTTCATCGTTGATCCTGCGTCATGCAGTAACTGTGACTGTAGTATATGTAGAATCGCACAGAATTAATCATGGGTCTATGATCGACATTCCATGCATATGATTATATGACCAAAAATCGAAGAAGAGCATCATGCGGGTGTCCTATGCAAGTGATCGGAATTCTTGCAGCTATCGACGAGTGGGCCGAAAACGTCGGGCGTGTACGTACGACGTTGCACCGATACGGTATGCTGCGCACGCTTTACCCTCATTACATAAGCACGCACGGCGTTGGCGCTGCCGTATACTATCTGCGTTACACCATATCAGAACTCTACACGTTATCCACGCCTATGCTGGCACGCGTACTGGCACAGGCCGAGAACGCGTTCGCGCGGTCGGGCATACGCTACGTGCTGCGCACGCAGCCGTTGCGGGAGGCGCTGGGACAACGGCTGCGATTCAATCGCGTCACGTTGTGCGACGGCAAGGGCGTCATGAGCGAACTCGCGCCGCAACTGCTCCGCGAACTGTCTGCCCAGGCGCGTACGCCGCTCGCCGACAGCACCGTCGCCATCATCGACGACGACATGAATCGTGGCGTGGCGTCGACCGAGGCATTGTGCGGCGACTGCCGCTATATCACGATCATCACCAAGAATACGCGCAGGGCGGAGCATCTGGCCGACCGTATGCTGGATACGTACGGCATCCCCATCCACGTCACCGACGACCACAGGATCGACGCGGCCTTCGCAATCATCCACAGCGGCGGCGCGCAGTATTCGGCGGGCTGCCTCGTCATCGATGCGACGGGCGGCGGCGTAGGTTCCCACGCCTACCGTTGGGCGGCGCTCGACGTCCGCCACGACTGCCCGTTCGGGTTCGACTCGCTCGAACTCACTGAGGCGCTCACGCGGTGCGGCGTGCGCATCAAGCCGCGTATCGCCGAAATCAAAAAGTAAACCAAAGCCCCTTGTGAAGCCCTTTGCAAGGGGCTTTGTCTGCAATCGCACAACGGGTCGACGTAGGCGGTGCAGACGCGTTCACTCCTTGCGCGTCTCCAAGAAGCCGATGGTCATCTCGGCCCAACTGTATTGTAACATATACTCGCCGTAGTAGGCGTTGATGGCATCGACGTCTTTGTTGATATAACGATAGTAGTCGCAGTCGATGGCGTGAGGATCGATCGCGTATCGGTTGCGGCCCTTGACCAAGATGTGCGCCGCCGACGCGGCCCCCAGCGTATGGGTGAGATCGGACAGCAGGTTGCGTACATGGCTGCGCACGGACAGCGACTCGGGTCTGTCCTCGTATAGGATGGCGCAGAGTTCGCCCGTCGTCACGGCCGCGCCGCGCCTGTCGATGAGGTACGCAAAGAGTTCCTTGGTCTTGCCGTAGCGGAACTTGGCGGGCTTGTCGTCGATGAATAGCTCGAAGTTGCCGAAGCATTGGGCGCGTATGCGCGAACTGCGCGACACCACGGGATTGCGGAGGTTGTCAAGTGCAGCGCGAATCTTCTCTACCGAGGCAGGTTTGAGCAGATACCCCGATACGTACAGTTCGTGCGCCTCCAATGCGTATTCGCAATACCCGGTCACAAAGATGATGTTGATCGACGGACGGGTCTGTTTGATCTTCTTGGCGAGCAGCAGCCCGCTCATCTCGCACATCTCAATGTCCAAAAACGCGACGTCGGCGGCGTGATACTCGAGGTAGTCGAGCGCCTCGTACGCCGACAGGAAGCCTTTGTGCTCCCCGGTCGGATCGGCCTTTTGCAGTTCTTTGAGCAAATGATGCAACGCAAGTCGTTCGTCCTCAATCGCAATCAGTCTCATGATACCCCTCGCCCCAAATTTTCCATGCCTATCGCCCATACAGAGTCGCGGCCTGATTTCGACATACATGGTTTTATTTCACGGCACTTTATGAAATTAATTTCATTATATGTGATGATAAAGCAAAAATCAAGTATGCGATTATAAGAAAAAAGTCAAGTGGTAATCAGAAAAAGGCAAGCGGCCAGATGGGGATCGGACGCGGCAACGGATGTGGGAGAAGCGCCTGTTGATTTTTCTTTGAGAATATGATATTATGTCCATGCTAATCCTATCTTTATTATCCCATACGAAAGGATGCGATGGACATCAACACATTTTTCAAACTGAAACAAAACAAGACCGACGTACGAACGGAGGTCATCGCGGGCATCACGACCTTCGTGACCATGGCGTACATCATCTTCGTCAACCCGCGTATCCTGTCTGCGGCGGGCATGGATGCGGGTGCGGTCATGGTCGCGACTTGCTTGGCGGCGGCGCTCGGCAGCATCATCATGGGCGTACTCGCAAACTACCCGTTCGCACAGGCGCCCGGCAT
>CAYPOE010000239.1:0-3631 GCA_964412285.1 uncultured Eubacteriales bacterium
AGTATATGATATTAGATTGTGGACATTATGTTCATGCTTGTGAACCGAAAAAAATCGCAAAAGAGATTAATAACTTTATTTCAAGTATAGTATGAGCATAATCCACCACACCTCAAGCCGCGACAATCGTCGCGGCTTTGCTGATTTCTACATACTGGTCATACGCCCATAGCTGAATCCGACTTCAACGGCCCTGAGATCTCGAACAGGTTGCCGTCGGGGTCGCGGAACATCACGCATCGCATGTACCAATTGGGTATGTCGCGCGGTTCGCCGATGAACGGCACGCCTTTGGCTGACAGCTCAGCATACGCCGCGTCGACGTCGTCGACGCTGATGCAGTAGACGGCTTTGTCCGACATGACGTCGCGATTGACGGATTCATAGTCGGGATAGTCAACCATGCCGTCGTGCGCGAATACCGCGAATGCAGGCTTGTCCGAACCCTGTTCGCTGTACGATACATACGACCAACCGCGTTCGCCCCAGTTGACCTCGAATCCGAGTATCTGTGTATAAAAGTCATACAGCCGTGTCACGTCGTGCGTGAGTATGCGTAAACCTACGCCTTGTAGTTTCATGGATTCCCTCCGTGCAAAAATAAAAACGCTATGTTTATTATATACCGTCCCGTATGCAGATGCAAGGTGTCGCGAGATTGACAATACAGCGTCGCATATAGTAAGATATATATAATCAGTCAATCAATCAAATTTCATACACAAAAGGACTACTATGACACAGGACAATAAACCCATGCGCGTTGGCGGACAGGCTGTCATCGAGGGCGTCATGATGAACTCGCCCGTCGGTACGGCGACAGCCGTGCGGCGTACCGACGGTAGCATCGTCATCAAGCGCGGTACGTACAAATCCATCGTCAAACGACTGCATGTCGGCAACGTACCCGTGATTCGCGGCGCGCTCGCATTTGTGGATTCGCTCATCAACGGCATACAGACGCTCATGGATTCAGCCGACGTCGCGCTCGACGACGCGGCCGAAGAGGATCATGCCCAAAGGGGCAAATCCGGCAAGCCCAAAAAGCAGGGGGACAATACAACCGTGCTGTACATCACCATGATCATCGCACTCGCCATCGGCATCGGCGTATTCATACTGTTGCCCAACTACGTCGCAGCCGCGATACCGTGGCTTCGCGATAACACTGCACTGCGTTCGATCACCGAAGGCATCCTGCGCTTACTCTTCTTTTTCTGTTACATCCTCGCCATCACGCGCATGAAGGATATACAACGTGTATTCATGTATCACGGCGCGGAGCATAAGACGATTTACTGCTACGAAAAGGGATTGCCATTGACGGTCAACAACGTGCGCATACAGTCGAGGCTGCATCCTCGCTGCGGTACGGGCTTTCTGCTCATCGTCATGATGATCAGCATCGTGGTATTCTTCTTTATCCCGTCCACCGATGTGCTGTCGCGCACAGTATATCGACTCGCACTGCTGCCCGTCGTGGCAGGACTGTCCTACGAGGTCATACGCCTCGCGGGCAACGGTACGTCGCGTATCATACGCATCATCTCGGCGCCTGGCATGTGGCTGCAAAACTTTACCACGCGTGAACCCGACGACAGCCAGATCGAGGTCGCGATTACGTCGCTGCGCGCGTCGCTCGGCGAGATTGAAGCAGGTATCATCGCACCTGCGCCGCAGACCGAGGGCAACGCAGACGTATGACGACGGCACGGGACTTATATCTAGCAGGGCGGGAACGACTCACGCACATCGACAATGGCGACTCCGACGCGCGCGCGTTGGTATTGCACGCACTTGACATTACCCTCGCGCAGTACACGATTCGCGATATCGCGGTTGCACCCGAGCAAGTGATACGGTACTTGGCATTGGTCGAGCGTCGCGCGATGCACGAGCCATTGCAGTACATCATGGGGCATTGCGAGTTCTACGGGCTACGTTTTCATGTCACGCCCGACGTACTCATACCGCGCCCCGAGACCGAATGCTTGGTCGAACGCGTGATTGAGCTGTCGCCGAGGCGTATGCTCGACATCGGTACGGGCAGCGGCGCGATTGCGCTGTCTGTAGCCACAACAGTGCCGCAGTGCCGCATCACGGCGCTCGACGTGAGCGGCGCGGCGTTGGATGTCGCGCGGCGCAATGCCGCCGAATTCGGCGTGAACAACGTAGAGTTTATAGAGGCGGACATATTGCGCTATAGCCCGCGATACGATATGTATGACGTCGTCGTAAGCAATCCGCCGTACATCGAGACGGCGTGCATCGATACGTTGATGGAAGAGGTGCGGCTGCATGAACCGCGACTTGCGCTCGACGGTGGCGACGACGGCTTGGCGTTCTACCGCCGCATCATGGGGCAATGCGTCGACGGCAAGGCCATCCTGCTATTCGAGATGGGCTATACGCAGTACGAGCCGCTCACGCAGTTAGCCGAACGGCTCGGCTACACATGGCACGTATACTACGACTACGGCCAGATACCCCGCGTCATGGAGTTGCATCCGATGCGATCGTCAGTGATGGATTGACCGCGCCCACACATCGGCGACGCGCGGCGCACACAGGGCGGTTGACAGGCGACAAAGCTGTCAACCGCCTATTGCTGCCTATTTTTGGGTATGCGCACGATGTACTCGATGTGGTCGCCCGCGTCGCGCTGCTCGCTCGTCGCGGCGATCCCGCTCTCATTCATGATTTCAACGGCTTGCCGTATCGTATTTTGAAAGATGCGGACATCCTTGAATACATAGCTGCTGCGCGTGGCGCGACGTTTGGACTGCTCATTCTCGAGCAACTGCGCGACGAGCTGTTCAGTCTGTTTGACACTGAGGCGACGCTTGACAATACTATTGATGGCATTGAGTTGTTGCTCGACGGTGGGCAATGCCAGCAATGCGCGCGCGTGCCGTTCGGTCAAACCACCCGACAGCAAGGCCTTCTTGACTTCGGGCGCCATGCGCAGCACGCGGAGTTTGTTCGCGATCGTAGCCTGCGACTTGCCGACGGACTTGGCAAGTTCCTCCTGTGTGATGCCGAAATCGTTGAGCAGGTTATAATATCCTTCGGCCTCCTCCAGATAATGCAAGTTCTCGCGTTGGAGGTTCTCGATCAGCGCCATGGTAGCCGATTTCTCGTCGTCGACCTCGATGACGACGCAACTTACCGTCGCCAATCCCGCAAGCATACTCGCGCGCAGACGGCGTTCGCCCGCGATGAGGTAGTACCCGCTATCGGTACGGCGCACGGTGATCGGCTGGATCAGCCCATGTTGCCTGATGGAATCGGCGAGTTCGCCGAGTGCAGCCTCGTCGAATATGCGGCGCGGCTGATGCGGATTGGGCGCAATTTGTTCTACGGGTACCTCGGATAAACGGCTATTATGATTCATATGTTCCTCTGCTCTTGTAACTGCCGTATATTGATTTTGTTGCAAAACCCAAATGATAAATATACTGCGCTAATTCTTCACAAATACCGCGACGACCATCTTGATGAATAGTTCCCGCACCAACGGTATTGTGCAGAGTGGCGCGCAGATCTTGCGCAACGGCGCGACATGGTAGTGTTCGGGTGCGTACGGCAAGCGGCTCACGATGTTGCTAAACCGCCGTACCGTCATCTTGTT
>CAYPOE010000240.1:0-3627 GCA_964412285.1 uncultured Eubacteriales bacterium
GACAACGAGTGGGGTTACAGCTGCAAGGTCGTTGAGCTGGCTGAGTACATCTACGGTGTAGACAATCAGTAATCAAGCAATATTCGGCAATGTAACAGCAAGTGTTATAGCGTCCCATCGCCCCGTACTTCGGGGGCGGGGGGCGTTTTTGTGTTGTTGACGTGATTCCGCTAACGTGGTATGCTTATACTGCGTAATAATTTATACGTTATAGAGGGACTACATGAACAAGTACGATGACGCAACCAAGATTATGACCGAACGCTTCCATCATGGGCAAGCTGCGCGAGGCGTTCGCCGCATGGTACAGCAACGGCCACGTCAATGAGGATGACCCCAACACCTGTGTGTTGCGCATTCGCCTCACAAAAGGTGTGATCATCGATCATGAACAAAAGTATGGCGCAGGTTACTATGAAGTCGACTTTGTAAATCGCACAGCATAGTAGGAAGAAAGCATAATCTTTGTCGATAAAGTTGACATAATACGTACAGTACGCACCGACCCGCAATGGTCGGTTTTTATGTGGTTGCAAACCACGTGATTTTATAGTATAATATACGCATGGTTTATTATGTATTTTATTACGCGATATAAATCGCATCTATATAAATAATATAGGGGGATTATTATGTTCAAGATTGGCGTAATGGTAGAGAGTTACCGCGCGGGGCTGTACAACGGACTGCGCAAGGCCAAAGCACAGGGTGCAGACGGCGTGCAGATTTACACCACGAGCGGCGATATGGCTGCATGGGATATGACCAAAGAACGTCGCGCCGAGATCAAGGACATGCTCGACGCGAATGGTCTCGTCGTATCGGCGCTGTGCGGCGACCTCGGCGGTCACGGCTTTATGTTCGCCGAACACAACGCGGACAAGATCGAGAAGTCCAAGCGTGTCATGGATCTGTCCCTTGAACTCGGTAGCGGTATTGTCACGACCCACATCGGCGTCGTACCCGAGGACGCGTCGACCGAGCAGTACAAGATCATGCAGGAGGCTTGCCACGCGCTCGCGACCTACGCCGATAGCGTCGGCGCGAAGTTCGCGCTTGAGACAGGCGCGGAAACCCCCGAGGTACTCAAGGCATTCTTGGACAGTCTGAACTCCAAGGGTCTGTCGGTCAACTATGATCCCGCCAATCTCGTCATGGTGCTGCGCTGCGATCCCGTCGCGGGCGTGTACACGCTCGGCGACTACATCGTGCATACCCACGCCAAGGACGGCGTCAACCTCGTGCCGACCACGGCCGAGAAGGTCTACGCGAACTTCTCGCATGAAGACGTGGAGAAGATTGAGTATTTCCGCGAGGTACCGTTGGGGACGGGCGGCGTAGACTTCCCGAAATACATCGCGGCACTCAAAGATGTTGGCTACAACGGATTCCTCACGATCGAACGCGAGTGCGGCGACGAACCTGAGAAAGACATCGGCGAGGCCGTGACATTCTTAAATCAGATCATCAACGGGTAATCTATGGGTATCATATCGGACGGGATCGACAAGGTCATACGGCGCACGAGTACGCGGTTCTTTGTACCGGGTCACAAGGCGGCTACGGGCGGACTGCTGCATTACGACGTCACGGAGCTCGACGGCACCGACAACCTCGCGTGTCCGACGGGCATCATACGCGACGCCGAGTTGGAGGCTGCCAAATGCTTCGGCGCCGAACATACGCTGTTCTGTGTCAACGGTTCGACGGTGGGTCTGCACGCGCTGATCCTCTCAATCGCGAAGCGCGGCGACAAACTGCTCGTCGACCGCAACTGTCACATCAGTATCATCAATGCGTGCATACTGTTTGACGTCATCCCCATCTTTGTCTATCCTGCCCATACGCCGATCTACAACATCGCGGGCGGCGTCAATGTCAGTGCCGTCGAGGACGCGCTGCGACGCAATCCCGACATTGTGGGCGTGATCATCACGTCACCGACCTACTACGGCGTTTGTTCTAATATATGGTCGATCGCGACGCTCGCGCATACGCGCGGTATCCCGCTCATCGTCGACGAGGCGCACGGCGCGCACCTGAGCTTCAGCAACAAGCTGCCTGCGTCGGCGTTACAGAGCGGCGCGGACGCGTGCGTGCAGTCGACGCACAAGACGCTCAACTGCATGACACAGGCGAGCATGATTCATATCAAGTCGCCCATGATCGATCACAACGCCGTGCGTGAGCAACTCAACATGCTGCACACGTCGAGTCCATCATACCTGCTCATGGCGTCGCTCGACAACGCGCGCGCCGACATGCAGAAGAACGGCAATCGCCTGATCGAGCGCACGCTCCGTGACTGCGATATGCTGCGCGAGAAGTTGAATCCGCTCGGTGTGGTGCGCTGCTTGGATCGCAACATCCGCGGGCAGAGTCACATCTTCGACATGGACGAGACGCGCATCGTCATCAACTTTGCACAGAACGCCGCGGCCGTACGCAAGCGGCTGCACGAGAAGTACGGCATCATCTGCGAGTTCGACGACGGGTACAACATCGTCTGCATCGCGACGGTCGCCAACGCCGCGATCGATTACTTCGCACTCTGTAACGCCATCATCGAGATCACTGCGTCGTACCCGTTGGTCTACAAATACGACGAACCCGCGTATCA
Organism: uncultured Eubacteriales bacterium; assembly: GCA_964412285.1. Lineage (GTDB taxonomy): Bacteria > Bacillota > Clostridia > Monoglobales > CAYZNM01 > CAYZNM01. The sequence goes on from CAYPOE010000240.1 coordinate 2,621, forward strand.
GCCGTTCATGCCGATGAAGTTGGCGATGTCGCCGTACGACGCGTACCATGCCGCGCACGAGTGGGTACCGCCCGCATCGTCGATCGGACGCGTCGCCGCGCGCATCGTCGTCAAGTGTCCGCCCGGTGTGCCCATCGCGATACCCGGCGAGGTCATTACGCCGTCTGCGGTCACGATGATGTCGGACGAGGCCGTGGCCGTCGTATTATAAGTCACACCAGTCACATCATATAGAATTCATGGAGCATACTATACCCGAAGGGTTGGGCGCGTACCTGTTTCACGGCGGCGGCGCATCCGATGCGGCACGCGCGTTCGCGGTGCGGCTCACGAACGGCGTCGTCGAGGACGTCATCTATCCGACCAACGAGTTATACGGCATCACAGATCGCAAGACAGATCGGTTGAGCGTAGAGGCGATACGCGAGATGATTCAGTCCGACGCGTACACTGCGCCGTACGCCGCGCCGCGCAAGGCCATCGTATTTATCGACGCCGACACACTCTCCGAGGGCGTGCAGAATACGCTGCTCAAGGTATTGGAGGAACCGCCGCCCCATACCGTGTTTATACTCGCCGCGAACAATCGGCGCAGCCTGTTGCCTACAGTGTTGTCCCGTGTGTACGATGTGCATTGCGCCAATGGCGCGCATCATACAAACGGTGCCGCGGAGATGGCGGTCGAGTCCCCTGCGTTGACAGACGTACGCGCGCTGCTCGTACGTCTGTTGGATGGACAACGCGGCGCAGTATACGAGTTGTCGCAGCGTATGGGTCGCGGGCGACAGGACAATCCTGTGACCGATGCGTTGTTTTTTGATATGCTATTTGATCTAATTGCGCAAAAAAGGTGCGATGGCGCGTACGAGACGTATGCAGAGGCTTATGACGTCGCATCGCGTGCGCAGCGCATGATATTGGGCAATGCAAATCCCTATATCGCATATACCGAGCTGTGCTTGGATCTGTGCGGTCTGTTTCGTATATAGTGATACGGTATATAGTAC
>CAYPOE010000241.1:0-3587 GCA_964412285.1 uncultured Eubacteriales bacterium
ATTTACCTCAACTAATTTTCCTAAGGCTTCATGCTCCATGCATATTCCCCTCCTTATTTATCGAGTACTTTGTGTATTATATAAATATTCTGTAGTAAAAGCATACCAAAAATTGCCCATTGTGTCAAGCGCTTTTACCCTTGTCTTTCAATCCACTTTCCCGAAAGCAAAAAGCGAATGAAAGATACTTTTTATGTAAACTTGATTCCATGTGCGGATTCTGTTATACTATGTATAGTACCTACAAGGGGGTCGCAGCATGAGCGTCACGATACGGTATCTACAGGAGTACATAAAGTCGAAAGATCATCGTCCCGAACAGCGGGATCGGTATTTCATGAAATTGGTCGAGGAGGTGGGCGAACTGTCGCGCGCCATGCTGCGCGATGCGCCCAAGGCGACCGAGGACAACATCAAGGGAACCATCGAAGAAGAGATCTGGGACGTGATGTACTACGTCATCGCGTTGGCCAACTTCCATGACATCGACATCGAGAAATGGATTCACGTCAAAGAACGCATCAACAACGAGCGCTATAATCAGGGAGTCGTATTCGATCCGCCACAGGAGTAATCCAGATCAGGAGGGACTATGCTCTACGCCGCCGTATTGTGTTTTGACCGCGAAGCCGCAACCCGCATCGAAGGCATGATGCATACCGCCGCCGCACACACGGGCAACAGCTATCTGCTCGACATCGCCATGCCGCCGCACATCACCGTCGCCTCGTTCGAGTCCGACAGCGACGACGATATTCTGCGCGCGACCGATGCGTGCGTCGCCGGACTGTCGCGCGGATGCATCACTTGGACGTCGGTGGGCAGTTTCTGTCCGCGCGTGCTATACGTCGCACCGATTCTGGATGCGTACCTGCGCCACGCTTGCGAGCACGTCAACCGCGTCATGCGCGACTTTCCCGTGGGTGATGGCGGTCACTACCTGCCTGACCACTGGGTACCGCATACGACGGTCGCAACGCGACTCGACCATGCGCAGCTCGTCGCCGCGTTCGAGGCGGTCACGCGCGACTTCACGCCACTTAGCGGCGTGGCACAGACGCTGTGCATCGCACGCTGCAACCCGTTTACCACGCTCAAGACGTATGCATTAACATGAGGCAATATTTATCTTTGCCGCAACGCATCTACGATATATTCCACGCACACTACGGAAATCTCAACTGGTGGCCCGCGTGCACACCATACGAGGTCATGGTGGGCGCGATCCTCACGCAGAATACGGCGTGGAGCAACGTCGAACGCGCACTCGCCAACTTCGGGGACGAGCCACCCGTACCCGAGCGCATCGCAGCGCTCACGCACGACGCGCTCGCCGAGTATATTCGACCTGCGGGATTCTTCAACCAAAAGGCGCGGTACCTTCAGACGCTCACGCGGTGGTACGCACGGTACGGGTACGATGTGCAACGTGTGTCGTCGCAGCCGCTCTGGCGGTTGCGCGAGGAACTGCTCGCGCTGCGCGGCGTCGGCGAGGAGACCGCCGACAGCATCCTGCTCTACGCGTTTGGACTGCCGACGTTTGTCGTCGATGCGTACACCAAACGATTGCTCACACGCATCGACGTGGATGTGCCGATGAAGTACGGCGACATCAAGGAGTACTTCGAGTCACAGTTGCCGCGCGACGTATCGCTCTACAACAATTACCATGCGTGCATCGTGATCAACGCCAAGACATACTGCAAGGCCAAGCCCAAGTGCGACGGGTGTCCGTTGCACCAGACGATCTGTTATTATTTAGAAGCAGAAAAGGATCAAAATGCATAAAAAAGAGTATATCGCCCATGCGTTGGCGATCTTCACGATCATCGTCTGGGGCGCGACCTTTATTTCCACCAAACTATTATTAAACGACTTTTCACCCGTCGACATCCTGATCTTTCGCTTCGCGATTGGATTCGTCGCGTTGTGCGTCGCTTATCCCAAGCGTATGCGCATCATGGATCGCAAGCACGAGCTATACTTCATCGGCGCGGGCGCATTCGGTGTGACGCTGTACTTCTTGTTTGAGAACATTGCGTTGACCTACTCGTATGCGTCTAACGTCGGCGTCATCATCTCGGTCGTGCCGTTCTTCACGGCCATCGTATCCAAACTGTTCTACCGCGACACCAAATTGCGTCCCATGTTCTTCATCGGATTCGCCGTCGCCATGGTCGGCATCATACTCATCAGCTTCAACGGCTTGTCGCTACAGCTCAACCCCCTCGGTGACATACTCGCGCTGTGCGCGGCGTTGACGTGGGCATTCTACTCACTCTGCATCAAGAAGCTCGACGGCTTCGGTTACCACCCCGTCCACATCACGCGCCGCGCGTTCCTGTACGGTCTATTGCTCATGTTGCCCTTGTTGTACCCGATGGGTTTCACGCTGGATCTCGGACGTTTTGCACAGTCCGCGAATCTCTTGAACATGCTGTTCCTCGGACTCATCGCGTCTGCGCTGTGCTTCGCGACGTGGAGCGTCGTTGTATCCAAACTCGGCCCGATCCGCTCGTCGGTGTACATCTATGCGATACCCGTCGTGACCGTGGTGCTGTCGGCCATCGTACTGCGCGAGAGCATCACGCCGCTCGCGATGGCGGGTACGGCACTGACGATTGTGGGCTTGGTCGTGTCCGAGCGGGCGTGATGCCGAAGCCACTGATTCCTGTAGGCGAATCCTAAAAAGTGGATCCAATCCAGAGTGGGAAAACATTTGACACATCGGTTAGTTTCTGGTATACTTTTGCTACAACTACAGATTTATATTACATCAAGGAGATAAATTTTGAAAAATAGAAAGAAAAAGATGGTCATAACTCTATGTACTGTCTTAGTGGTTTTGCTATTAGCAGTTTACGTGGGCATCCCTACGATGATATACAATGATAATTTTGGAAAACGCTTTGAATCCTATGAACCAATGGCACGTAGCATCGAAGAATTTGAAGGGTTGAACGCACAAAGGTACACCTTTCCTTCTGACGACGGTCAGCAGCTTGTGGGTTATAAGTATCATAAAGAGCGCAATGACACAAAAGGGATCGTCATCATTGCACACGGCTTCGGAGGCGGCGGTCATAATTCATATATGGATGTAGCGGATTTCCTTGCATCCAATGGCTACATTGTTTTTGCATATGATGCAACGGGCAACGATGAGAGTGAGGGGGCATCCGTCAAGGGCCTTCCGCAAGGCATCATAGATTTGGAATACGCGATTCGCTTTGTAAAAGAATCGAGCGAATTTGAAGATTTGCCCATTATGTTATTCGGTCATAGTTGGGGCGCGTATTCAGTGGGTAATGTTTTGAATGTTTATCCCGACGTCAATGCCGCTGTCATGGTGGCGGGATTTAATAAGTCTTTGGATATGTTAAAAGAAGAAGGCGTGAGAATAGCTGGCGACGTTATGAATGCTTTCATGCCATATTTGTCATTGCTTGAAAAGATCAAATTTGGACGGTATGCTTCATATAGTTGTATGAGTGGATTTGAAGCTTCGACCGCTGGGGTGATGATTATTCATAGTACTGACGATGATACGGTGTCCGCAGAACACAGCTTTAATGTCTTTTATGATC
>CAYPOE010000242.1:0-3584 GCA_964412285.1 uncultured Eubacteriales bacterium
ATGCTGCCCCTGTACTTGTGCGGCAACCTGTACTCCAAACTGTAGTTGCTCCCCGACCGCGCCTGCGTCAACGCGGCCGCTATGTATTGCTCTTGTTCGCCGCGCGGAAACAAACACTCCGCGTCTACGGCTTCATGGGGCGCGCAGTCGGTCATGTGATAATATGCAGCATTGGCGTATAAGACGCGCCGCAGATCCGCATCCATGACCAACGCGCCACACGGCAGGTTTTCGCACCATTGTGTCACGGGCAACGCGATATCGTATATCATGGCGTCATACCTCATCAGGCTCATTGTGTGTATCTATGTGCTCGCGGCAGTGTACGCATAGACCCGACAACGTCAGCGCACACTGATGTACCTCGCCGATGTGGGCGGGTATCCAGTCGCATGGCGATATATTTTCAGGTACGTCCACATCGTGGATCGTACCGCATTGCGTACAGTAGAAATGAACGTGCGCATCGCAGCACGCGTCATATCGTGTGATGTTATACAGCGGCAGCTGCAACAGCAGTCCCTGCTCGGCGAATCGGTTGAGGTTACGATAGACGGTTCCGAGGCTGAGGCGGGGCGCATCGCGGCGCAAGTGATCGTATACTTCGACCGCTGTAGGGTGATTGCCGAGCTGTTTGACAGCTCCAAGTATGGCTGATTTTTGCTTGGTCTGCTTCATATATGTTTGACAAGTTTACCTTTTTAATATAATATTATTATATAATAATATTGGCTATTAGTAAAGTCAAATATACGGTCATAGAATAAAAATATTCCAAAGATATGCACCAAATACCCACTCCGGATCATTCCGGCAAAATAATACAGACATAACATGATCTATTTAGACAACGCAGGTAGTTCGATACCACTGGATGCCGCCATCGACGAAGCGACACGCATTATGCGTGCCATCTACGCCAATGCGTCGGCCCCGCACGAATTGGGCAGACAGGCGCGCCTCATTGTGGACGGCGCGCGGGGCGCCGTGATGAAGGCGCTCGGCGCGACAGCCGGCGGACTCATCTTCACATCAGGTGGCACTGAGGCCAACAACACGGCCCTGTGCAGCATACGCCGCGGGCGGATTGCCATATCGGCAGTCGAGCACGCGTCGGTGCTGACGACAGCACACACGCTGTCGCAACGCGGTATATCTGTCGATATACTGCCCGTCACGTCCGACGGTGCAATCGATACGGCGGCATTGCCCGAGCAATTATCCGCAGACACCGCACTCGTCAGCATCATGCAAGTCAACAACGAGACAGGTGCAGTCAACGACGTCGCCACCATCGCACGCATCGTCAAACGCGTTGCACAGGGTGCGTTGCTGCACGTCGATGCGTCGCAAGGCTTCGGCAAACTGCCGCCGCCCATCGCCGACTGGGTTACACTGTCTGCGCACAAGTTCCACGGCGTCAAGGGCTGCGGCGCGCTCTATTACAAATCAAAGAAGCCGGGCATACTATTGAGCGGCGGTGGGCAAGAGGGCGGATTGCGCTCGGGTACCGAGAACGTACCCGCGATCGCGGCCATGGGCGTAGCTGCCACATACATGGACACCGTGCGCGACAAACAGTATGCGCGTATCGCGGCACTGCGACAGCATCTCTGTGACAGCGCGAGTGCGTTGGGATACGGCGTCGTATCCGCGCGCGATGCGTCGCCTTACATCGTAAGCCTATACACGACCGCGCGACCTGCGGCCGTTACTGTGCGTATGTTAGAGTCGCGCGGCATATACGTATCGACGGGTGCGGCCTGTTCGTCGCACGGCAACAAGCGCAGCCACGTACTCGATGCGATGGGCCTGCCGCCCGAGATCAGCGGCGGGGCGTTCCGCGTGAGCATGGGGATCCATACGACACAGCAGGACATCGACACACTGTTGGGTGCGTTGAAAGAGATGGCACATGAATAAAGTGATAGCGAGCTTTCGATATGCGGTAGCCGGACTGCTCCACGCGATTCTGCACGAGCGCAATATGCGTCTGCACATCGTGGCTGCCGTATGCGTGACCGTCATCATGCCGTATTACAAACTCACGCGTGGCGAGGTCATCGTCGTGTCGCTCGTCATCACGTCAGTCATGGTGTGTGAACTACTCAATACGGCGCTCGAACGTTGCGTCAACCTATTCCAACCCGAACACCACCCCGTCGCAGGCGCAGCGAAAGACGTTGCCGCAGCGGCCGTACTCATATCGGCAATCGGTGCGATCGTATGCTTCATCGTGATGTTCGCCAACCCGCTGCTGTGGACGGCATTGCGCGGATTGACCGCCACGCCGACGCGGATCGCGCTGTGCGTGGTCGGTGCAGTCGCGGCGTTGGTGTTTGTGTTCGGGATACAGGATTGAACGTAAAAAATCGTTCGGTTAGCCACTCGTTATGAGCGACGAACCGAACGATTTTTATGATCCCAAAATTTCTACAATCCCAAGAACGCCGTCAGCGTACGTGTCGTAGCATACGCAGTCTGCATATCGGGCATCTCGCAGAAGATGCGCAACAGCGGCTCGGTACCCGAGAAGCGCGCGATGATAAAGCCGCCGTTCTCAAAGTATACTTTGCAGCCATCGAGATACGATACGCGCTCGACGGGCGTATCAAACGTGGGCAACCGCTTCTGCTCGAAGAGGACGCCTTGCAACTCCGCCTTCTTTTCTGTCGTGAACCGCGTATCGTACTCGCTCATCTCCATGCGTCCGACCATGCCCGCGATGTCCGACAGCAGCGCGGACAGACTCTTGCCCGTCACGCACAGCATCTCGACTAAGAGTGCTGCCGCGAAGATGCCGTCCTTGCCGTGGATATGTCCCTTGATCGTGAGACCACCACTCGACTCGCCGCCGATGATCGCGTCATACGCGTCCATCGCGAACGAGATGTGTTTGAATCCGACGGGTACCTCGTGACAGACGCAGCCGTACTTGGCCGCAAGTTTATCGAGTACATGCGTCGTCGCGACATTGCGCACACAGTCGCCGCGCATACCCTTGTACTCGAGCATGTAGTAGTAGAGCAATTGCAAGATCTCATTGGGATGAATGAACCGCCCGCAATCGTCAATCAAGCCGATGCGGTCGGCGTCGCCGTCGGTGCCGATGCCGATGTCGTACCCCTGCTCTACAACCATATTGCGCAGCGCGTGCAGCGTCACTGCCGACGGCGATGGCAATCTGCCGCCGAACAGCGTATCGTGGCGGTCGTGGATCGTGTCGACCTCGCAGCGCGCCGTCATGAGGATGGTCTGGAGCGCCGTACGCGACACGCCATACATCGGGTCGAGGCAGATTCGGAGTTTGGCGCGGCGGATCGCATCCATGTCGACGTACTCGATGATGCTGTCGATGTAGTCGTTATAGATGTCGTAGTACGTGATCATACCCGTCGACAGTCCCTGCTCAAACGGCATGACCTTGACGTCGTCGAGCGCAAGCTCGTCGATGAAACCCTCGACGGCGGCCGTCGTATCGACGTCGGCATCGCGTCCGCCGAACGTAAACAGTTTGATGCCGTTGTCACTCGCGGGAGTGTGGCTCGCGGTCACGGCCAGACCCAATATCGCCGAAGACTGTT
>CAYPOE010000243.1:0-3562 GCA_964412285.1 uncultured Eubacteriales bacterium
TAACGAGAACAGGAACGCCCATCTAACACCATTCGTATACATGTATCTTGGCGGCTTATATGCTAAAATTTTAGGAGTGATCATATGATGAAGAAGCGGCAAGTCACCAACTTAGACAAAAAGATCGCCACCCCCATTGCTATCGTGGTGACGATAGCGCTGGTTTTTGTGGTGGCTGTACAAATGTTGATTTCGATTTTGGATTCTGCGAAGGTATCTAAAGATTATACGGACGAATTGACCGACAATTATGCAAATCAGATCCACTCCATCATGGTTTCCAGATTGAAATTGGCAGATGATCTCGCCGCTTCTATCTCTACATCCTTGGAAGCCGGGGCCACAACCCGTGAGGAAGCCATCCATTTGGTCGAGCACGCCCTTCAGGAGGACGATACCATCGTCGGTATCGGCATCGGATTCGAGCCTAACGCGTTTGACGGGCAGGACGCCTCGAACATAGGACAAAAACACAGCGATGCTACCGGTCGTTTTGTGCCATATGTCTTCCGGGAGAACGGAGCCATCGATTATGCCACACTCGAAGGGTACGATGACCCGGGACCCGACGGCTCGTGGTATTATATCCCCAAACAAACGAAAAAGAATTATGTAACCGCGCCGTATTGGTATGACGTCGGCAACCAAAAGATCTTGGTTGCCACGTGCGTCTCGCCGATCCTCGGTGAATCGGGTGAATTTTTGGGCATGGTCGGCATCGATGTACCTGTCGATACGATGGGTCACATCGCAGAGGGCAAGGAGATATTTGATTCCGGCGTGATTTTGTTGCTCGCCCCGGATCAAACCTTCGCGCATTTCCCCGATCCATCATTAGAAGGCACGCGCATCCAGGAGGTTATGGATCCCAAGATGCTCGCCGTCACAGAGGGCGTGTTCCGAGATAAACAGCCGGCTACGATCTCCACAAGACATGCCTTGTTGAAGAAGCAAGTCCTGAATACATTGGTACCCATTACGGTCAGCAACAACGACAGTACATGGGTCGTGGTATCGGTGATCCCTTGGGATGAGATCTATTCCGCCGCGATCTTCACCGCCATCATCGTGATCATCATGCTCGTGTTGAGCATTGCATTTGTGAATATATTCACCCGCCGCATCACGCGTAGGCTCCTCAAGCCGTTGCACTATTTACACGATACTGCGCGGCAAATCGTTACGACGGGCGATCTGGCCGTCTCCATCGACGCCTCTATGATCACCAATGATGAGGTGGGACAGACGCTGCATTCGGTCTCAGATCTGATCAAACTCATGCAGGAGTGGCAAAATGTCGTCGAGCGCGTGGCGGGCGGCGATCTCACGACCGAGGTACATGTGCGTTCGGAACAGGATACCTTGAGCCTATCGCTCAACAAGCTGACTACGCAGGTGTCGCGCACATTGTGGGAGGCTAGCAACGCGGCCACGCAAATGGCCAGCGGCTCCGAGCAGGTCGCGCAAGGCGCACAGAGCCTCGCACAAGGTACGGCAGAACAGACGTCCGCGATCGAACGGCTCTCGTCCGCGATCGAAGGGATGCAACAGCAATTCGAGGAGACAGGCCGCAACATCGCCAAGATTACGGGTGATACAGACGCGACCGAAGTTGATATCCAAACGGCTACGAAGCAATTGCAGACGCTCATGTACGAAATCCGCGAGGCCAACGCCAAGTCCGCTGAGATCAGCAAGATCATCAAGACCATCGAGGATATTTCATTCCAGACCAACATGCTTGCGCTCAACGCCTCGGTAGAGGCGGCGCGTGCGGGTGCCGCGGGTCGAGGCTTCGCCGTTGTTGCCGAGGAGGTACGAAGCCTAGCCGGCATGTCGGCCGAGGCCGCGCGCAGCACGACGGCGCTGATCGAGAGCACCGTCAACATCATCTCCAACGTCACCAAGAGCGCCGAGATGACCGTCGGTGCAATGGACGTCATCAACGATATGACGCAGGAAGTGGCCGCGGATGTACGTGGCATCGCCCAGACCGTAGAAGAGGAGCTGGGATCCATGCAGCAGGTCGTGAACGGCGTCGCGCTGATCTCTTCGGTCGTACAGACCAACAGCGCCACGAGCGAGGAGTCGGCGGCCGCGAGCGAAGAACTATCGAGACAGGCCATTCTGGTCAAGAGTCTGATCGAACAGTTCAGACTCAAGACGGATCCCGATCCGTACTTTACAGGCCTGTCAGATCCCGTGCATTCTGCAAACGCGTATGCAGAATCTGAATTTACGATGCTCCCCCTAGGCAGCGCGCAGAGAGGCATGGATAAGTACTAACATCCAAACATCCAATGCACAAATACACAAACCCGTCTTTGCCAATACAAAGACGGGTTTGTGTCTGTAGCAGATTTTGTGTGGTCGACGACCTTACTTCACGATGCCCTTCATGTATCCGATGGACTCCGCTGCAATCGCAACGGCCATCTCGACGGGGATCTCGGCGCCGATGACCTCGAGGCATACGGGGCCGCTGTACTGATTGTCGTTGAGGATCTTCATGTAGCGCTTGAGGTCGATGTTGCCGCGGCCGCAGATCTGTTCGAGCGGCAGACCCGGTGACGGCCCGTTGCCGATGCAGTCGCGGATGTGTACGTGCTTCATTGCGCCAATGACGCTGTCCAATGCGTCGGCCGGATTCTCGCCCGCGCGGTGGATGTGCGACGGATCCATATCGATGCCGAAGTTACCCGTCTTGATGTACTCGATGGCTTGGAGTGTGGTCGGCGTGTTATAGACAGCCGAACCCACGTGTGCCTTACAGCACAGCGTCACGCCAAAGGTAGCCGCCGCGTCGGCGTACTTCTGCAACGTCTCGAGTGCGGCTTTGAGGTCATCCTCGTTGCCCGATTGTCCGCCGCTGCCGACGTTGACGATGGGGATGCCGAGCTTCTGTCCCGCTTCAAACGCAGCCATGACGCGCGCTTCGTCGAGCGACGCGAGTTCCATCGACAGCAGCTTGAGGCCGTACTCTTGCGTGGCCGACACGATGTCGTTGCCTGCCTTGTAGTTGTCGAGGTCGAGGTGTTCGCACATGCCCTTGATGGCCGAGACTTCGATGCCGTCGTAACCGCTCTGCGCGGTCAGTTTGCAGGCCGTGGCGAAGTCGACAGCCTTGAATAGTACCGAATTCAATCCGAGATACATAACGTTTCTCCTTGAGAGATGATATAGTGAAGGTATTGGGATAGGCGACGTCTGTTTTACGTAACAGTATATCATATTCGACTGTAAAATTCAACGCAAAAATCATGCCCGCACCCGCCCCCGAATTGCGCGCCCAAAACAACCGCATACTCGCATCGCTTGCTTTCTTGCTTTGCTTGCATTGCAAGTGACGCTGTGGTATAATCTGTTGGCATGTGCGCGGCACGCGGTTTTCGAGACAGACTATACATCGAAAACCGGATTTAGACTTAGAGTTGTCATGAGGGCGTATGGTATGAGACAAAAATTGACATCGCAGAACGCATCGGAGAGGCTGTTATTTTTGCTTTGCTGGTGCGCGTACTTCTCCTCGTACATAAGCAAGTATACGTTCTCCTCTGTGGCG
>CAYPOE010000244.1:0-3533 GCA_964412285.1 uncultured Eubacteriales bacterium
GTCTCGAGGTATGCAAGCGGATTCGCGATACCGTGGATTGTCCGATCCTGTTCGTGTCGGCCAAGAACCGTACAGTCGATACGATGCTCGGGCTTGAGATGGGCGCGGACGACTACATCAAGAAGCCGTTCGCACTTGAAGAACTCACCTCGCGTGTGCGCGCGCATCTGCGCCGCGAACGGCGCGCCAAGACCGCGCCGCAGGGCGGACGTGTGACGTTCGGCGATATTGTGATTTACACAGAACGATACGAGGTCTACAAGGGTGCGCAACCCGTGCCGCTGACGACGCGGGAGTTTCAGTTGCTGCTGTATCTCGTACGCAATGCAGGCGTGGTGCTGTCGAAGAACCAGATCTACGACGGCGTGTGGGGTGAAGGGTATGGCGATGTGAGCGCGGTTACGGTCAACATCAAGAATCTGCGCACCAAACTCGATCCTGACAACCGCTACATCAAGACGGTCTGGGGTGTGGGGTACAAGCTCGTGCTCACGGAGGAGTGAGATGGGGAAGAGGATTTTGCTCGCCGTGACGGTGTTGTTCGTCGTCAACATCATCATGATGCTGTGCTTCTATCATATGTATCTGAATCCTGCCATTGACCGCGAGGTCGCGCACATCGGCTTCGCCGTCAAGGAAACGGTCGAGCGCGGCGCGTTGTCGTCCGACGAGGTTGTGGACGTCGTGGGCGACGCCATTGCGCAGTATCGCGGCGATGTGTCGCGCGGCGTCATCGTCAAACTCATCGTGTATGAGGCGGGCATCTTGTTTGTGTTGCTGATCGTCGTCGGCGCGGTGACGTATCATCATCTCGTGCGTCCGATCAACGAACTCATACGCTGCATGAACGACTATGCCAACGGCATATTGCCCACGTATCCCAAGCTGCACCACGACGAACTCTGCGAACTGCAATCCCAATTCATCAGTCTGATCCATGCCGTCGAGGCTGAGAAGCAGAAGCAGAGTCGCATCATCGCGTCGATCTCGCACGACATCAAAACGCCCATGACGGCGGTCATGGGCTATACGGAACGTCTGCTCAAAGTCGATTGTCCGCCGGATAGGCAGCGCAAGTATTTGAGCATCATCTATGCCAAGTCGCAGAGCATCAACGAATTGATCAATGAGTTCGACGAATACTTGAGCTATAACTTCGACAGCGCGCTCGTCATCAAGCGGCATACGGTATCTGCCGTCTGTGCGTATATCCAGAGCGAGTACGCGGATGAGCTGTCTGACGCGGGCGCGGCGTTTGTTGTAGTCAATCACTGCGGCGATACGCCGTTGCGACTCGATTTGGTCAAGTTTAAGCGCGTGATCGGCAACCTGATCGGCAACTCGCTCAAATTCACCGAGGATAGTCCGGTGCTGACGCTCGAGGTATCGGGGTGCGGCGACAAAGTGCAGTTTACGTTCTCCGACAACGGCTGTGGCGTCGCGGAACACGAGTTGCCGAATATCTTCGACCCACTCTATACGTCGGATACATCGCGCAAGGTTGCCGGACTCGGGCTGTCGATCTGCAAAAACATCATCGCCGCACACGGCGGCTGTATACACGCATTCAACAATGCACAGGGCGGGTTGGACGTCGAGATGACGTTGCCGCTATAGTGCCGCTCACACAGGTTTGGTCGCCAGGATCAGATACTCGTACGTGAGCAGTCGCGACGCCATGAGATCATTTTGGGCGATCGACGGTATAGCATTGATCACGCGTTGTGCGCTATCCGCAGCTTGCTGCGTCGGGACAGGGTGCGAACACAACGTGACGGGTGCGATTGAGAAGCCGATCCTGCGCATCTCGATGGCCAAACTTTCGGCCGTGATGTGCAGCATGGGTTGTTCGGACGATACCACGCCGGAGTCTCCGAGTACGTACTGTAGGGTTTCGTAGCCGCATGTGTTGCGCAGTTTGAGCAGCAGTGTGCCGCCGGGTCTGAGCAGTGCAAACAGTTGTTGGGCGAGTCCAGGTATGTTGGAGTATACGTTGATGGGTTCGCCCAATAGGATATAGTCGAAATGGTTGGATGCGTACTGCGTACCGATGTGTTCGATGGATCCGCACGCCACGTCGCGGCAGATGCACCGCAGGTCGCTGAAATATTTGGCGTCGGTCGTGAATCCGTAGACGCCCACGTCGGTGATGCCCCAGCCGCGCAGTGTATTTTTCAGCTCAAGTATGGGCGTGCCGACGCGCGTATCGACGCCGAGCAACGATGCGGGTCCGATTGTATCGGGCTTCTTCAAAATTGAGATCAGCGACCGCTCGTAGTTGCGCATGTCGACCCATGCGTCGAGACCGTTGTACTTCTGTTGAAATCGCATTCGATCCGCGTGCATGATGAGTCTGTACCGCGTGGCGTCCTCCATGCTCATGTAGTAGGTGTGATCGTGATGTACCCACGTATCTGTGCATAGAATCGTCTTGTAGCCTGCATGGCAGAATCGCCGCGCCATGTCGTCGTCGGCGAAGTTGTGCGCAAAGCCATAGTCGAACCCGCCCACAATGTCGATGCATTCTTTGCGATACATCATGACGGCCGGCATGAGTGCGGGTCGCTCGTGCCACTTGAGCGGGTCGGAGCGGTTGTACGCGGCGGCGGCGGCGTGCATCTCTTCGGGCGTCGTGAATTCGAGGTTGACCTGCTGGAAGTTGGATACGTTGGACGACATCGGGGACACCCAGCCTATGTCGTCAGATGAGCTGATGCACGCATAGAGGTTCTCGATGGCGTTTGGCGTGATGACGACGTCGTTGGGTACAATCGCGCAGTACCGCGATTGCAGGTGTCGCATGGCGACCAAAAACGCGTGGTTGGCGCTGATGTTCTTGGTGATGCGCAGGATGCGTTTATCTGGGAAATCCACAGATTGAAAATACGCCATGACGTCGGGTTCGGAACCGCTGTCGATCAGCAGCAGCCGAAACGGCATATGCGTATGGCGGATCAAGTTCTCGATGCAGACGCGCGTCTGTTCGAGGCGGTTGTACGCGATGACGGCGATGGATAGTTCGCCGTCATCGTGCGCGAAGCATTGCGCGGCATTGGCGCGCGCGGCGAGCAGATCGGCACCCGGGAACTGCTCGGCGTGTTCGACAGGCTTGGGGATGTTGTCGGTGCGAATCTCGATATAGTTTTCAGACATAACTACGCCTCCGTTTCATGCAGTTCATACAGCAACCGCCGCACATCAGGGATGTCGAGGCGGCCGCAAAGCGCTTTCTCCGTACGCAGCGTACGGTCGACGCCCTGTGGTTCGGCGCGACGGATCGTGAGGTTGAGGTGGAATCGTTCGCTGATGTACTGTAACAGTTCGTACTTGCTCACGTCGCCCTGCGCAAAGATATGGAACAGACCGCGCTCGTAGAGTTGGTCGGCGATGATGCGCTCGCAGACCTCTGCGTACCGCTGCGTCGTGACGCCGTTCCAGTAATGTGTCGCATAGCCGTCGACAGTGCCGCCTGCATTTGCCATCGCCCACGAGATCAGGCTTGCGTAGTGATCGATCTCGAGGCCGATGATGCT
>CAYPOE010000245.1:0-3533 GCA_964412285.1 uncultured Eubacteriales bacterium
GTTTACAAATCGGGCTATTATCAGAATGTTCACCTCGTATACATCGACGATGGTAAACAGGCCTTCGATTACTTCGTCATACAGATGGCCGAACCTGCGGCCACGGCTGTCGATAATCTCAACAATCTGCTACAAAAAGAGTCCGAAGTGGCGCGCACGACATCGCAGGACATCACAAATATGGCCTACGTGGCGCGTACCGTCATCATCATTGTGTTGTTCACGTGCTTCGTACTCTGCATCATCTTGGCTGCCGTGGTGGCGGGTTCGATCAGCAAGCCCATCGTCGAATTGCGCAACCTCATGCTCGAAGCCGAAAAGGGCGACCTCACGATCCGCAGCACGAGCAACATCGGCGCCGAGATGGGAGACCTCAACACTGCGTTCAACAATATGCTCGCGCATAACCAGACCTCGTTCGGCGGCATATTGCGCATAGCAGGCGACCTCAAGCAGACTGCCGACAAGATGCTGACGATTTCGCGCGAAATGGCCGAGACAGGGTCGAGTACGAGCACCAAGGCCGGCGTCGTATCGGCCGCGGCGACGCAGATCTCGGTCGGCGTGAGCCAGTCGTCGGACTCGCTGTCGTTGACCAGCACCAACATCAACACCATCGCGTCGGCCATTGAGGAGATGAGCAGCACGATCCGCACGCTCGCGTCGGCGGCCGAGCAGACCTCGGTTGGCGTCAAACAGGCGACGGGCTTGGTCGGCAGCATCACGTCGAGCATCGCGAGCGTATCCGACTCGTCGCGCGACGTATCCAACGCCGTGGGCAACGTCGTAGATTCGGTCAAACAGATCAACGGTTCGATCATCGACATCAACATCAAGAGCAAGAACGTATCCATGATCATGGCCGAAGCGCGGCAACGTGCCGATAATACCAACAGCATCATCGGCACGCTGAGTTCGTCGTCCAAGCAAATCGGCAAGATCGTCGGCGTCATCAACGACATCGCCAATCAGACCAACATGCTCGCGCTCAACGCCGCGATCGAGGCCGCGGGTGCGGGCGAGGCGGGCAACGGCTTCGCAATTGTCGCCAACGAGGTCAAGGAACTCGCGCGACAGACTGCGCGTTCGACCGACGAGATCGCCGAGCAGATCGACAACATGCAGAGCAACATGTCGGAGGCCGTCGCCGCCGTTGGAGACATCACGGGCGTCATCGCCGAGATCACGTCGTTCATGGACGACATGGCCGCCGCGATCGACCTACAGTCGGGTCGTACCGAGCGCATCATGTCCGATACCGTCAAGGCGTCGGAACGCCTCAACAGCATATCGCGGGAGATCTCGCTCGTATCCGACAACGCGCAGAACGTCAACCGCAGCGCGACGGAATCGGCCAAGGGCGTGACTGAGATCGCCAAATCCACGGCCGAGCTGCTCAAAGCCTCGGAAGAGGTCGCGATGAACACTGAGCGCGCGTCCACCAACGCGATTGAGATCAGTCGCACGACCAAGGAAATCGCGACGAGTATTACGAATATCTCGAGCAATATGCAGCAGATCCGCCTCGATACCGAGAGCGTCGCGTCCATCGCGGGCAATACGAGCGCCAACGCCGAGGCCGTCGCAGAGGCTGCCGAACGACTCGACACGCTGCTGCGACAGTTCACGGTATGACATACGTGCACGGCATGATATATGTGGGAATATATTACTACTGACGGGTTGGTTTAGATTATGGCTGCACAACGCGTGGTATTTATCACACAATCTGTTTTATATAGCAAGATATTGCGCACCTGTTTGACGGAATTGCTTCCGCGTGCCGTTATCATACAGACACAAGAGATCGCCGAGGCGCTGTCGGCGTTGCAAAGCCACCCTGCGAATCTACTCATCATCGATACGGCGCTCGCCGGCGTCGATATTGTGCATTTCGTCGGCAAACTGCTTACCCAGCACGCGAACACCAATCTGTGCCTGTTGTGCGAAAACAAATATGCCGACACATTCACATCATTGGCCGCAACCCACACCCGTCTGTTTGTCACCGACAAGCCCATCGCGCAGGATTACGACGCCAATCTGCTCACCATACGCAAGGGCATCCGGCTGTGCCTGTTCCGCATCCAACAGCGCTCGCGTCTCGGCGTCGGTGAGATTACACACGGCGAACCCGAGTGGTCGATGGACAGCATGATCGGTTCGGCACGGGAGGGCAGCGCATTTTCACTCATGGTCATAGCGTCGTCGACCGGCGGTCCCGAGGCACTGCACAGCGTGCTGACGAGGCTCAGATACCGCGCGATGCGTATGCCGATCCTTATTGTGCAGCATATGCCTGTAGGGTTCACGCGCAATCTCGCCGAAAACCTATCGCGCGTATGTAGCCTGCCGATACACGAGGCCAAGGACGGCGACAGCCTGACGCCGTCTCACGTATACATTGCACCCGGCGGATTGCACATGGAACTCAATCCGCACCGCCATATCTCATTGCACACGGGAGAACTCGTCAACGGCGTACGCCCGGCGGCCGACGTGTTGTTTCAGTCGGTGGCGCAGCGGTACGCAGGCGAACAGGTACTCGCGCTCGTACTCACAGGTATGGGCAACGACGGCACCGAGGGCGTGCGCGCGTTAAAGCAATACTGTCACTGTCACTGCGTGACACAGGACGAGGCGACGAGCGTGGTATTCGGTATGCCGCGCGCGGTACAGGCCGCGCGTCTGGCCGACAAGGTATTGCCGCTCGACGACATCGCAGACTACATCAACAGCATCGTATAATCATCTATTTCATCCCCGTACAGTGGCGCGCCGTGCCATTGCGGAAGGGCTTAGGAGGAAGGTCATTGGGTATCATCCTTTCTGATATGGAACTCAAGTTGTTCCAACGATTCATCGCCGAGAAGTGCGGCATAGAGATCTCGGACGAAAAGGCGTATCTCATCGAGTCGCGCCTGACCAAGTTGCTCGTCGACTCGCGACTGTCGTCGTTCGGAGAGCTTTACAACACCATCAGCCGCACGCACGACGAGACGCTCATCACCAAACTCATCAACGCCATCACGACCAACGAGACGCTGTGGTTCCGGGACAAGACGCCGTGGATCATACTCGAGGAGGTGTTGTTGCCGCGCTACATCGACGAGTTGCGCAGGGGCGCGCGTACGCGCGTGCGCATCTGGAGCGCCGCGACGTCGACGGGACAAGAGGCGTACTCGACCGCCATGTGCATCGACTCCTACCTCAAGCGCCATGCCATCACCGACGTACACCTCGGGCAATTCGAGATCTTGGGCACCGACATCTCGACGTTGGTGCTCGAGATCGCGCAGCGCGGACGCTACGACAACATCGCCATCATGCGCGGCCTCGATAAGACGTACAAAGAAACCTACTTTACCAACGTATCGGGCGCATGGGAGATCAAGCCTGAGATCAAGGGCATCGTGAAGTTTTATCCGTTCAACCTACAAAGTCCGTTCATATTATTGGACAAATTCGACGTCATCTTCTGCCGTTACGTACTCATCTACTTCTCCGACGCACTGCGCAAGGACATACTCTCG
>CAYPOE010000246.1:0-3516 GCA_964412285.1 uncultured Eubacteriales bacterium
CTATCAACCGTTATGGATGGTAACAAATCCCGTATACTTGCGCAGCGCTTCAGGCACGACGATGCTGCCGTCGGCTTGCTGGAAGTTCTCCATGATCGCGGCGACGGAGCGCCCCGTCGGGATGCCGCTGCCGTTGAGCGTGTGGACGAATTCGGGCTTGCCCTGCGGCGTACGGCGGAAGCGGATGCCCGCGCGTCGCGCCTGGAAGTCCGTGAAGTTGCTGCATGAGCTGATCTCGACGTAGCGGTTGTAGCTCGGCATCCAGACCTCGATGTCGTAAGTCTTGGCGCTCGCGAAACCCATGTCGCCCGTACACAGCGCGACGACGCGGTACGGCAGTCCCAGCAGTTGCAGGATGCGCTCGGCGTCGCCCGTCAACGACTCGAGTTCGGCAAAGCTATTTTCGGGCGTCGCGAACTTGACGAGTTCGACCTTGCCGAACTGGTGCTGGCGGATCAGGCCGCGCGTATCGCGCGACGCGCTGCCCGCCTCGCGGCGGAAGCACGGCGTGTACGCGCAGTACCGAATGGGCAGCTGTTCGGGCAACAGGATCTCCTCGCGGTGGATATTCGTGACAGGCACCTCGGCGGTCGGCACCAAGAAGTACTCGGTGTCGTGTACGCGGAACGCGTCCTCCTCGAACTTGGGCAGCTGTCCCGTACCCGTCATGCTGCGGCGGTGTACCATATAGGGTACATGTACCTCGGTGTAGCCGTGGGACGTGTGCGTATCGAGGAACAGGTTCATGAGCGCGCGTTCGAGTTTGGCAATCTTGTCGAACGTCACATGAAAGCGCGACCCCGTGACCTTCGCGGCCACGTCGGGGCGTAGCAGGCCATTCTGCTCGCCGAGTTCCCAGTGCGGCAGCGGCTCGAAGTCGAACGCGCGCGGCTGACCCCAACGTCGCACCTCGACGTTGTCGGCCTCGTCCGCGCCGACGGGCACGCTCTCGTCGGGGAGATTGGGGATGTGCAGCAGCATATGGTTCAGCTCGTCGTCGATGGCGCGGATCTGCTCATCGAACGCCTTGGCCTCGTTACCCAATGCCTTGAGTCGCGCGAAGAGTTCGGACGTATCCTCGCCGTTCTTCTTCATGGCGGGGACGCGTTTGTTGATCTCGTTCTGCTCGGCCTTGCGCTGTTCGCCACACTGAATCAATTCGCGGCGGCGCGCGTCGGCGTCGGCGAGCGGCTGTAGGTCGATGTCGGCGTGGCGGTTGGACAGCGCGGTACGCAGACGATCCATATCGCCGCGCACGATTTTGATGTCAATCATAGTCTACTCCGTATACAAACCACTGAAACGATTCTATTTCTGTTCGAGTTCTTTTTTGAGACTGTCGATTTCGGCGCGCAACGCGTCGATCTCCTGCTGCATCGTGACGATCTGTACGTCGGGCGACAACACAGGATGTGCGATGGCGTCGGAGTCGAGCCGACTCTGCGACAATCCCGCGATGAGCAGCAGCGCGAGCGCGGCCGCGACGAGCACCGTCGCATATACGCGGAAGAATCGCAACTTGGATCCCGTATGCATGTATATCCCTTCCTTCTTAAACTAACTCGCTTATCGACCTGTAAAGCCATGCTTCGCGGCGCATCAAGACTGTTCGCCGCCTATCAAGCTATAGAAACGCTCGAACTCCTCCTGATTGTTGTAGGTCAGTACGATGCGCCCCTTGTTGTTGTCGCTCGCCATGATCCGCGCAGGCAGACCGATGCTCTGTTCGATCTCGCGCTCGATCGAGCCGATGTGCGCGCGGAACTTCTCGTCGATGAGCGGGCTTTGCTTCTTCTCTTTGGGCTGCTGGGACAGCTGCTTGATGTATCCCTCGAGCTGCCGCACACTCCACTTGTTGTCGGCGCAAAGCAGCGCAACCTCGCGCTGGGTATCCACGTCCTCGATCATGAGCAACAGGCGCGCGTGACTCTCGCTGATGTCGCCGAGCTGCAACAGTTGCTGCACATCCTCGCCGAGCTGCAACAGGCGCAGCGTATTCGTGACCGCCGCGCGCGATACGCCGACGCTCTCGGCGATGCGCTCGTGCGTCATGCCGTACTCCTCGCGCAATCGCTTGTAGCCGAGCGCCGTGTCGATGGCGTTGAGATCCTCGCGTTGGAGGTTCTCGATCAGCGCCAACTGCAACACCTCCGACGGAGACACGTCGCGCACAACGGCGGGGATCGTGATGAGTCCCGCGGCCTTGGCCGCCGTCCAGCGCCGCTCGCCCGCGATGATGATGTAGCCGTCCGGCGCGCGCCGCACGAGTATGGGCGACAGTACGCCGTGTACCTTCACCGAAGCGGTCAACATGCTCAGCTTGTCCGCGTCCCTGTGACGGCGCGGCTGCTTCGCGTCGGGCATGATCTCCGCTACGGGTAACTCGGTAATGCCGTCGGGCTGCGTGATGATTTCGGGGATCAGCGCCTTCAGCCCCTTACCCAATCCGCTCTGTTTTGCCATATTATCACCTTTACCCTTCAGACCAACCGCCAGAAACCCTTTGGCATATACGAACCATGCGCGCGATTGATCTGCAGTTGCCAGTTGGCAGTTGACAGTTGTCCGTCGACGGTCAAGCGGCAATTTTACAGTCATGAGGTTGAATCTTTATAGTATTGCCTATTGTATTGCTGATGGTATTGCCTATCCAGCTGCGATCTCCTTGGCCAAATGTCGGTAACACGCCGCACCCTTGCTGCCCGAATCAAACGTGATGATGGGTTCGCCGAAGCTCGGCGCCTCAGACAGTCGCACCGTGCGCGGTATGACCGTGCTGTAGACTTTGCGCGGGAAGCAGCGCTTGACCTCGTCGACGACCTGCGCCGACAGGTTGGTGCGCGAATCGAACATCGTAAGCAGTACGCCCTCGATGTCGAGCGACGGGTTGATGCCGCGCCGCACGCGACGAATCGTATCCGTGAGCTGACTCACGCCCTCGAGCGCATAGAACTCGCACTGTATGGGGATCAACACGGTCTGCGCGGCGGCCAATGCGTTGATCGTCAAGAGACCGAGCGACGGCGGCGTATCGATGAGGATATAGTCGTACCCGCGTCCGAGCGCCTTGATGGCCTCCCGCAGGCGGTACTCGCGCCCCTCGAGATAGATGAGTTCGACCTCCGCGCCCGACAGTTCGGGCCCGGATGGGCATATATCGAGCTTGTCGTAGTCCGTGTGAACCGCGATGTCGGACAGCGGCACGCCCTCGACCAAGCAGTTGTAGATCGTGTACTCGCACGCGTCGCGTTCCACGCCGATGCCCGTCGTGGCGTTGGCCTGCGGGTCTATGTCTATCATGAGCGTACGCAAACCCAGCTCCGCCAAACACGCGGCTATATTGACGCATGAGGTGGTTTTGCCTACGCCACCCTTCTGGTTGGCCACAGCTATGGTTTTCATTTGATCATCTCCATAAACGCCATATAGCTTCCAATCTTATTCGCTATAAATACGTCATGCTTTCGTGTATGCTCCTATTATATCAGAATCCGCGTGTGGCTGCAAGGGTTAAAC
>CAYPOE010000247.1:0-3494 GCA_964412285.1 uncultured Eubacteriales bacterium
GGTCGCCTTTGTTGATATCTATCGATACGTCGTTGACGACGGTATTATCGCCGAACTTCTTGGTTAGATGCTTTACACGGATCATATCGCCTACCTCTTGTCGCTGACGCGCAGTTTCTTCTCGATGCTGCCCATGACCACACTGAGCAGCATGACGCCGATCAAGTATATGACCGCCGTGAGCAGCAACGGCGCGATGGGTTCATATGTAACGCCGATGATGATGTAAGCGACCTTGGTGAGGTCGGCAATCGGGATATAGCCGACGATGGCGGTCTCTTTGAACAGTGCGATGAACTCGTTGAGCATCGCGGGCAAGATGTTCTTAAACGCCTGGGGCAGTATGATGTAGCGCATCGTCGCGAGGTACGACAGGCCGAGTGAGCGTCCAGCCTCCATTTGGCCTCGATCGACGGCCATGATGCCGCTGCGGAACATCTCGGCGGTGTACGCGCCACTGTTGATGCCAAATGCGATGATCGCGACGAGGATCGGCGATATGTGCAGCGAGGCGAATACGATGTAGTATGTGATGAGTAGGAACACCATCATGGGGATGCCGCGCAGCAGCGTCAAATAGACGCGGCAGAGTACGTCGAGGGCGCGGAGTTTGCCCGTATATACGTAGGTCACGCGTATGATGGACACGGTCAAGCCGATCGTGACGCCGACTGCGAGCGAACACAGCGTGATGATGACGGTATTCTGAAGGCCGCCCAGGATCATCTGATAGCGGTTATCAGCGATCAGCGTGCGGTAGAGCATGTCGAGTATGATTTGCATTATGGTGTAGGGGCGGGGTTTCCCCGCCCGTTTCTGGTAATGATGTGATTATTCGCCGATGTATTTCTCGAAGATCGCGTCGTAGCGACCGTCTGCGCGCATATCTCGAACGACTTTGTTGATGGTATCGAGCAGCGCCTTGTTGCCCTTGTCGACTGCGAACGCGTAGAACTCATCCTCGAACGGATCGGCCAGAATCGTCAGATTGGGGTTCTGCTCCACGAACTTCTTCGCGGGCATATTGTCGATGACAACGCAGTCGACCTTGCCATTCTTGAGATCCATGACGGCGTCAGCACCCTTGTTGTAGCGGTTGATCGTGATGTCCACAGGACTCTCTTCATCTTCTTTCATACCTGTGACATAGATGTCGCCCGTCGTCGCGATCTGCACGCCGACGGTTACGCCGTCCACGATGTCGTCCGCAGACTGCACTTTGGAATCCGGCGCGACGATGATGACCTGCGTCGCTTGTACATACGAATCAGAGAAGTCGACGGACTTCTTGCGCTCTTCGGTGATGGACAGCCCCGAAGCCGCTACGTCGGCACTACCCGTCTTGACGCTCGTGAGTACGGACTCAAACGCGACGTCGGTGATCTTGAGCGATACGCCCAACTCCTTGGCGACCTCGGTCATGATCTCCATGTCGAAGCCTGTGATCTCGTTGCCCTCGTAGAACTCGTAGGGCGGGAACTCGGCGTTGGTTGAGACGATGAGGTTGCCGCTCTGCTTAATGGCATTGATACTGCGGTATTTGGCGCCGCACGATGATAACGTAAATAGAAGTAGCGTAGATAGCGCGATTGCAATGATGCGTTTCACTAGATAGAACCCTCCGATATTGTGACTGCTACTGCTACGGCGTTGCCAATGGCCGTAACGATAGTGTATATTCATTATACACGATTTTGGGAATATTGCAAGTACTATAAAAAACCCCGCCGTATGACGGGGGGTTGAAGATTATCCCTTGAGTTTTGCGTGCGCTTCTTTGAGTTTTTCGATGATCCCGATCCCCTGCGGGCAGTGCGATTCGCACGCGCCGCACTCGGCGCACTGCGACGCGTCGGTGCAGGATGACCCCAAGATCTGGTTGTAGAGCCACGTCTGGCTGTGACCCGGTGCGCGCACGGTGTTGTTGTAGATCTCGAACACCTCGGGGATGTCGACATTCGACGGACACGGCATACAGTAGCCGCAGCCCGTGCAAGGTACGAGCGTCTTCTTGTTCCACTCCTCGCGCGCCTTGTCGTAGCACGCACGCGCGTCGTCTGTAAGTACGCCGACCTCGGCCTTGTCGAAGATGGCGAGGTTCTCTTTGACCTGCTCGAGGCTACTGCATCCGCTGAGGATGACCGTGCATTCGGGTTGGTCGTAGAGCCATTTGAACGACTTCTCGGCGTACGAGCCGTCTCCGAGCGGCTTGAGGGCTTCGGCGACATTCTCGGGGGGATCATTGGCGAGCATACCGCCGCGCAAGCTCTCCATGATCACGACGGGCAGACCCTTGGCGGCCGCGTAACGCAGGCCTTCCTGTCCCGCCTGATTGTCTTTGTCAAAATAGTTGTACTGCATCATCATCATATCCCAGTCGTACGCGTCGGCGACCATCTTCCAGTGCGCGGTACGCTCGTGCATCGAACATGCGATGTACTTGATCTTGCCCTCGGCGCGGAACTGTTCCATCATCTTGATGGCGCCGATGCTCTCGACAATCTTCCAGTTCTCTGCAAACAGATTGTGCAGTAAGTAGATGTCGATGCAGTCTGTCTGCAAGCGCTCGAGTTCTTCGTTTAAGAACTTGCGCATGTCGTCGGTCGACTTACACTCCCAGATGGGCAGCTTGGTCACGAGCAGCACTTTCTCGCGGTAGCCGTCCTGTAACGCTTTGCCGACAACGGCCTCGCTGCCGCCGTACGCCCACGCCGTGTCAATGTAGTTGACGCCGTGATCGATCGCGTAGCGCACCATCTCGATCGCCTTGGGTTCATCGATGACGTCCTTGCCATCCGCATCCTTGGTCATCGGAAAACGCATACACCCGAGTCCGAATCGGGACACTTCAAAATCATGCTTACCAAATTTTACATACTTCATTATGATATACCCTCCGTGATGATTCATATAGAAAAACATCTTTCATCATTGTATCATAATCAAACGAGCTGTGTCAAATCGGCATTGTCACGCGCAACGATACATGATATAATAAAACATCAAAATACTCACACATACGCAGGGGGTTCATATGGCAGTATTAGGCATAGACATTGGCACATCCGGCACCAAGACGGTGCTGTTCGAGGACAACGGCGCGGTACTCGCGTCGCACACAGCGGAGTATCCGCTCTATCAACCCGAGGCGGGTTACGCCGAGCAGGACGCGCTCGACTTCTGGAACGCGGTCTGCATCACGGTCAAGGCGTGCATCGACAAATCGGGCGTCGATCCCAAGGCGATCAAGGGCGTTGGACTGTCAGGACAGATGCACGGACTCGTGCTCTTAGACGCGGACGGCGTGCCGCTGCGCAAGTGCATCATCTGGTGCGACCAGCGTACGGGCGCGCAGTGCGACTACATCACAGAGAAGGTCGGTGCAGAGAAGCTGATCCAGATTACGGCGAATCCTGCGCTCACGGGCTTCACGGCGGGCAAGATCCTCTGGGTCATGCAGAACGAACCCGAGGTCTACGACAAGGCGCGGCACA
>CAYPOE010000248.1:0-3489 GCA_964412285.1 uncultured Eubacteriales bacterium
TGTCGGTATTCACGAATATACCCGAGATGATTGATACGGGCAGCTACTTTATGCGCATCGTCTGCATCAGCTACCTGTTCTCGGCGTTCTCGACGACGCTTGTCTCCATGTTGCGCAGTGCGCACATCGTCAACATTGCGCTGTTTACGACGATCGGCTCGTTGCTCATCAACCTGGGACTCAACTACGTGCTGATCTTCGGCAAATTGGGTTTGCCCGCGATGGGCATCCGCGGCGCGGCATGGGCGACCGTCATCACGCGCGGACTTGAACTCTGCGTCTATGCGTACTACGTATTCGTTCACGACCACAAAATCGGCTATCGCGTACAACATCTGCTGCGCTACAACAAGGACATGGCGCGCGACTTCCGAAGGTACGGCCTGCCGATCATCATCGGCGACTTGCAGTGGGGATTGGTCGGCGTGGTCAAGTCGACGATGATCGGGCGACTGGGCACCATGATGGTCGCGGCCAACGGCATCGCCAACGTACCCGTCAACGTCGGTTACGCGTTCGCGACAGGATTGTCGCAGGCCGCGTGCGTGATCATCGGCAAGTCCGTCGGCGAGGGCGACTACGCCAAGACGCGGATCTACTCCAACACGATCCAGTTGATCTTCGCAGTCGTCGGACTGTGCGCGGCCGGAGTCATGCTGCTCTTACGCAACATCCTGCCGCCGCTCTACAACATCTCCGCCGAGACGCAGCAGCTCGCCGTGACGTTCATCATCATCGCCGCATTCTCGTTCATCGGCACCGCGTACCACGCGTCGTGCTTCGTCGGCATCAACCGCGGTGCAGGCGACAGTCGCTTCGTGTTCAAAGTAGACATGGTGTGCGGGTGGCTCGTCGTAATCCCTGCAACGTTCATCACGGGCATCCTGTTGCAGTCGCCGCTACCCGTCGTATTCTTCGCAACGCGCTGCGACCAGTTCTACAAGTGGATCATCGCGTTCTTCAGGCTCAAGGGTGACAAGTGGATCAAAAACGTGACGAGAGAGAAAGTTGCCGTAGAAAAGTAAGTTGACATTGGGCAAGCATATTCTTGTAGATTCATTGGAGTATCCATGTTTATATTGTTATTGCTGTACGTTTGCTTTTTCATGCTCGGTATGCCGCACGCGCTGCTTGGCGTCGCATGGCCGCAGATCCGCTTGGGTTTCGGTCTGCCCGTCGACGCGCTCGGCAACCTCACGATCCTATCCACGATCGCAGGGGCGCTCGCCTGCTTCACCAACGCATACGCGATCCGCTTGGGTACGCGGCGGCTGCTCGTAGCGGCGTTAGGATTGCTGACGCTCGCACTCGTACTGTTCGCGGTGTCGGGTAATTTCGTCTTTCTCATCATCGCTGCGATACCGCTCGGCTACTCGATGGGTACGATCGACACGACCTGCAACCGATACGTTGCGCTGCACTACCCGTCGCGCTACCTCGTCTGGATGCACTGCGCATGGGGTGCGGGCGCGTTTGTTGCGCCGTACATCATGACCTACGCCATCGCCGCGCTCCATATGTGGCGCTATGGCTATGGCTTCGTGGCTGTGCTTACCGTGGGCGTAGCGGTGTTGTTGTTCGTATGTCGCAAGGGCTGGGACGTCACGCATAACTCCAAACAGTCGGATGGGGTGCGGCACGCCAAGGACTATACGCTGCGCAACCTGCCGCCGTGGCTCAATATGGCGACGTATTTCCTCGGCTCGGGCAGCGAGTATACGATTACGCTGTGGCTCGTGACGCTGCTGATCGAGTCGCGCGGCGTAGATACTGTGACTGCGGGCGTCAGTGTGTCGCTGTACTTTGCGGCGGTCGTCGTGACGCGTTTGGTACTCGGACCGCTGACGGAGGTCATCGGCAATCGCAAGGCCGTCCTCATCGGCATCGGCTTGGCGCTGGCGGGCGGCGTTGCGCTGACCTTCGGCAGCAGTGGCATACTGAGTTACGTGGGCATCTGTCTGATGGGCAGCGGACTCAGTACGATCTTCCCGTGTACGACCTACGAGACCCCGCGCCGCTTCGGCGAGCGCACGACGCAGTGGCTCATGGGATTGCAGATCGGCTGCTCGAGCGTAGGTATGTTGATCATGCCGCCGATCGTGGGATTTCTCGCGCGGCAGTTTACGCTTGAGTTGTTTCCTGTCATGATCTGCGTCAACATGATCCTGCTCTACGCCGTAACCATCACGCTCAACGCCATGACGCGACCCAATGCATCGAGCAAGGCTTGATGCCGAATCTACAAAAGAAAGGCTAGACTGCATATGCGCACACAGATTCTGCTTGACAACCATACCATCATCAACCGCGTCAAAGAGTTGGCCGTCGAACTCGACAGCCACTACGCGGGCGCGACCAAACCCGTGATCGCCATCGTCATGCTGCGCGGCGCGTTCATCTTCGCCGCCGACCTCATGCGTTACATCAAGACGCCGCTGCACATCGAGTTCATGCGCGTATCGTCGTACATCGGCTCGACGAGCGGCGGACAGGTGCATCTGCTGTCGGACATCTCATCCGACATCGTAGATCGCGACGTACTCATCATCGAGGACATCGTCGATACAGGCCGCACACTCTCCTACTTACAGCAATTGATGGAGGAACGCGGCGCCAAAGACGTACGCATCTGCGCACTGCTCGACAAGCCGTCGCGGCGCGTAGTCGACATCAACGCGCATCATACGGGCTTTGTGATCCCAGACAAGTTTGTCGTGGGGTACGGACTCGACTGCAACGAATATCACCGCAACTTGCCTGATATTCATGAAGTACTCTCGCTTGAGGACTGATATGTATCTTTTATATCCAGCGCGGGGGCGTACTGCTCCGCGCTGATTTTTTCAATGTCATGGCTTATGCCTGATCACCAATTCACCGTTCCGCAACTCTACGGACTGTCCGTGCGGCAACTCGACGACTTTGCCCCCGATGTTGTTGCGTTGTAGTGCAATCACCGCGTCGATGCGGTCGAGCGACAGGTCGTGCGTATCGAGTACGCGCCGCAGGATGCGCCGTTGGAGTGCGCTGTGCAACGTGCCGAACCGCCGATTGAGTCTGCCATTGCGATAGACCGTAGGCAGCAGACGGTTCACGGTCTGCTCCATGTAGTCGTCCTCGTCCGTCGCGACATGCGACAGGTGCAGGATCGGGCGCAGTCCGTCCCGTTGCGTCAACGGTGGCAGTACGTGGTGGCGTACGTAGTTGCGCGTGTAGTCGTCGCCATCGTTCGTAGCATCGTGTAACGGCGACAGCTTGGCGCGTTGGCAGTACGCGAGTACCTCGTCGCGCGTGCAGTCGAGCATGGGGCGAATCACGCCGCCGTGCGTGTACCGTATGCCGCACAGCCCACTGATGCCCGAACCGCGCATGATGTGCAGCAACACGGACTCCGCGTTGTCGTTGGCGTTGTGCGCGGTCGCGATGACCGCGTTGGGTAACGGTTTGGCTGTGCGGCGCAGGAATGCGTACCGTTCCTGCCGCCCTGCG
>CAYPOE010000249.1:0-3472 GCA_964412285.1 uncultured Eubacteriales bacterium
ATGCGCGTTATATAACCCTTGGGGGCAAATCCACGTCGAGCCGTCTTGTTTGACCCTTGTAAAAACGATTCCAGTGTGTGCAGTTTTTTCGCGATCATCTTAAATGGTTGATGCAAAGTAACAAAGTTGCAGAGAAATTATACGTGAATTAAATTCACATTGACAACATTGATCACTATACTGTATAATAGCTATATAGTGAGAACAGAAATTTCCAATACGACAGAACCAATACGACAGAACCGATACGACAGAACCAATACGACAAAACCGATCAATCGGCCATTACGCGACTCATTTCGCGCACCACCATTTGTCGTACTCGCAGTAAAATATAGATTAAAGGAGGGAACCACGAGATACATAGGATACCCGTGGGGGTCTTCTGTTGTTTCGACTGGGATTGCAATGAAAGATCAGATGTGTTTTGTGCGGATCATGGTTACGGCCATGCTTGTCGTGTTGATGTTCGCGGCCGCGCCTTCTGTTTCGGCAAACGGTGCATTCGACGTAATCCTGACCAATAACGTCAATACGGCCGTACGCGGACAGACGGTGGTAGTCACCCTTACGCTCCGAGACATAACGGCTTTGGGTGGATTATCGAGCGTTACGTTCAACTTGGTTTATAACCACAAAGCGTTTACGTATCAAGAAGCTAAAATGACAGTCAATCCAAAGGGGATGGAGTGGCCTTTCAACAATACGATGCCCACGAAGTCTGATACGATCGACAACACAACTTCTTACATCGGCTTACCTTGCGCGATGCCTATTGCCTCGAACAATACGATCCATGCCAACGGTCAGTTCGCGATAGAAGTAACGTTCCTCGTGAATAACGACGCCGCGCCGGGCAGTTACGCGTTTGCACTGCGCACGCCGGTATCTGGCGGTAACGACAGTGGTGATGTATACGGTTCGTTTACTGGTTCATCCATAACCGTCAGCGGCACGAATTACACGGTGTCGGGCTATGTAAAGTCGCCGGTAGGGGGCGATGTAAAAGTGGGGTTGATGCAGGGAGATACGCTGAAATACAGCAGGGAAGCCATACCGTCCACGGCCAACGCCGCAGTGGCGTTTAGTATACCCAACGTGACAGCGGGGATATATACCCTGCGCGTGAGTAAGAACCATCACGCAACGCATACGCAACGAATTACCGTCACGAGTACCACCGCTGTATCCACCTCGGTCTCGCCCATCCTATTGCTGCTCGGCGACATAGACGGCAACGACGGCTACGTCAATACGTGCGATTTCGCCAAACTGTTGTCGTGTTATGGGACCAACGATGCAATGGCCGATCTCAACAAGGACGGCATCGTGAATCACGCCGACCTTGTGATACTCATGAACGCCTATAATAAATAGATGTGATATAGATATGATCGAGGAGGAAGTATGAGTAGGCTACATCACACCGCGCTGATCAAGTGTATCTTCGCGTTATTGATCGCCCTGTTGTGCGTCACGGTAGCGTATGCCGCGCCACTCTCCAACGTGCCGCAGACACTGACGCAGCCAGACGGAACGACACTCCAATGCTTTGCCAGTGGAGATGAGTTCTTCAACTATCTGCACGATGCGAATGGTAACATCATCATGCAGAACCCCACTACGGGCTTTTACACCTACGCCACATTGGACGGCGCGGGCAAGTTGTCGCCCTCGAATGTCGTAGCGGCGACGGGCGGCTCTTCTTATATCATCGATGCAAATGGGGCGCATATCCCGTCGAATGGCGCGCCGGGCGGTGGTGTGAAGGTTGGGGACATCGACTTTACCGTCAATTCGGATCTGATAAAAGAGCTGCCCGAACCGGAAGTCCCATCATCTTTTTTTCGCGAAGGGCAGGAGGGTTATGCTCCTGCTCCCGCCCCAGATAATGCCGTTCAGGGGACGATGAACAACGTCATCGTCATGATATGTTTCTCTGACGAGAGCAACACCATCAGTTCGACGATTCGATCCAAGATCGAGGGCGCCTTCAACACAACGGGCGCGGTATCGCTAAAAGACTACATCAGCACGGTATCAAAGGGCAGCCTCACATTGAACTCCACACTCGTGGGCTTAAATGGCGGCACTACGTTGATGTACAAGGACATCTATCCGCGCAGTTATTATAGTCCCTACTCGTCTACCAATACCAATGGCTATAGTACCGAAACCCAACGCACAGAACGCGAACATTCTTTGTTGAGAAGAGCCATTCAGGCCATAGATGGCAGCTCGTTATTGTCAGGCAAGAATTTGGATATAGACGGTGACAATTTGGTAGACAGCATGACCTTTATCGTAAGCGGCGGCCCTACCGCTTGGAGTACTTTGCTATGGCCACATAAATGGCAGATCCATTCTTTTACGGTCAACTTAAACAACAAGCGCGTCTACACCTACAGCTTCCAACTGGCGGATTATACATTCCCCTCGTCGGGTAGCACCGACGTAAGCGTGCTATGCCACGAAAGCCTGCATACGTTTACGTTCCCTGATTTGTATCGCTATGCGGATTCTTATAATCCTGTGGGTTCGTGGGACATCATGGCGGGCAATGCGACCAATCCGCAGATCCCCAATACGCACACCTTACGCCGCTACGGAGGCTGGGGCAACGAGCCTACGACCATCACTCAGAGCGGTACATATACACTATATCCGATGGGTTCTACGTCAGGTACTACGGCATACAAGCTGGGTACGTCGGCCTCTACACAATCCATTTGGCTCGAGTATCGCAGCGATTCCAATCCCACGTTATACGATAAGTATTACAGCTCCAAGAACAGTTACGGCAAAGGACTCGTGATCTATCGAGCCAATACGTCATTCAGTGGCAATGCCAACCGAACCGGCACTACTGACGACGAAGTATATGTATATCGTCCCGGGGAAACGGTGGCAAACAGAGGTGCAGGTGATACGAGCTACGCGAGCCTGTCGTCGAACAACAATCGCACGTCTTTTGGCAGCAGCACGGCGTCGAGCTTCAGCGGCGCGATCTACCTTTACGACGGCAGCAATACGAGATACGTCATATCTGACGTTACTTCCACGGGCAGTTCGATTACGTTCACAGTTCAGATGCCGGGCAGTACGGTTTCTAACGAAGCCCAGATAGGCTCGACGCAGTACTCGACGTTGGCGGCTGCGATCAACGCGGCGACGAGTGGGCAGACGGTACAATTGCTCAAAAACGTCACGCTCAACGACGTCATCAGCCTATCGAATAAGAGCGTCACACTTACGAGTGCGACAGGCACCTATAAAATCACGCGCGGCGCGAGTTTCACAGGGCATCTGTTTACGGTGAACTCGGGCGCGACGCTCACGCTAAACAATGTGACGTTAGACGGCAATAAGTCGAGCATCGTAGGCGTCGGCAAACTCATATCCGTCAATGGCGGCACGCTCAACATGAATAGCGGCGCGACGTTGCAAAACAACGGGGCGAGCGGCGACGGTG
>CAYPOE010000250.1:0-3421 GCA_964412285.1 uncultured Eubacteriales bacterium
AACAGGGGGAGGAATGATGCGTTTTGGTAGTAGTGTGTAAGACTTGTTGAAGTTGAATTGGTATGTTTGGTGTATCGCGCTCACTGTAGTGCGTGGGTATGCTCAAGTTCTACTTCTTAATACGTTGTTCGTGTACGTTGTTTGTTCCTCCTTAGCTCAGTTGGTAGAGCATGCGGCTGTTAACCGCAGGGTCGTTGGTTCAAGTCCAACAGGGGGAGCCAAGGTATGGCCCCTTGGTCAAGCGGTTAAGACACCGCCCTCTCACGGCGGTATCAGGGGTTCGAGTCCCCTAGGGGTCACCAAGATTGACGGTTGACAGTCGCTACATAATGACTGTCAACCGTATTTGCCCTAACGGGCCTTTAGCTCAGCTGGTTAGAGCACTCGGCTCATAACCGATTGGTCCGGGGTTCGAGTCCCTGAAGGCCCACCATATTATTAGTACGAAATTGCCCCTCATGGGGCTTTATTGTATTTGTACAATATTTTTCGCTTCGATGCCTTATGGCTTATTTGGCCAAAAGACCGCCGATAACCCTCCTCGATCACGATTATGAATAAATCCATCAAGGTACTGCGCCCAAGTTATTATGGTAAGTTCCACTGTATCGCCGAAAAATGCGAGAATACATGCTGTGGAGGTTGGGGCATCACGATAGACAAACGCTCCTACATGCGTTATCGAAAGATCAAAGAGCAGCCTTACGCCGACACCATTTCATCCGTCATCAAACGCAATCGCGACGAAAACGCCAGTGACGACGCCTACGCCTACATCGTACTCGACAAACACCAAAAATGTCCGCTTATCACCGAAGATGGGCTATGTCTGATACACAAACAGTACGGTCACGATGCGTTGTGCGTCACGTGCAAAATCTATCCGCGTATGGGTAAACGTTTGGATGCTTCGTTGCCCGAGGCGTCCATGACGCTGTCTTGCCCGCAAGTTGCGCGCATCGCGCTGTTTGATACTGAACCTATGTCGTTCGACGTGGTCGACGTCGTCGTGTCGCCCGATGATGTTATATCATCCGTGTTGGATCGCGTACCGCCGCATATCAAGGATTCGGATCTGGGCAAACTGTATTGGCAGATCCGTTCGGCGTGCATCGACGTCATGCAGATGCGAAAGTTCACCATTCCCGAGCGTCTGCTACTCATGGGTATGATGATGCGCCGTATCGCACAGTGCGGCGAACATGTCGAGGCGCTGGGTATATTGCGTACGTTTTTGTCCGATATAGAGGCTATGCAATCTTATGACATCAGTAGTTTGCCGTTCAATGAAGACCATGCGTCTGCGATACATGCGTTTTTGATTGCGCAGATCTACCGATGGGGCGACGTTGAAAACTATAAACGCGCGATCTATTCTAAGATTGTAGAAATCATGCGCCGCGAGTGTGGCGAGACGTTTGGCACCTTGGAGGATGGGGGTAAGATTGAGGCTATGTACCGAGTGTCGCGACGACATAGGGCGGCATTTGACGAACTCGTACGACAGCGCGACTACGTATTCGAGAACTTTTTCGTCAACCACATGTTTAGCACGGCATACCCAGCCACGTACTACGCCGACGGACTCAATCCATTCCACCACTTCATGGTGTTGGCTGAGCAGTACGCGTTCCTCAAACTCATGCTGTCGGTTTTGGCTGTCGACGGATGCATCTATGACGACGTATTGCTCGAAGTCATGTATACGCTCGCGGCGTCGACTGCGCATTCCGACTTGACCAAACACATCACGACCGTGTATAAGGCGTACGACGCCGATGCGCTCAGCCATGTTTCGTTCTTGCTCCGATGAGTGCAGACACGCACTGTTGAGCCAACTGTTTCATGCCGCATATCTATATATGCGGCTTTTTTCGTATTATGCGGCACGCTCTTGGGTATCATATACATATATCACTCTGGTCGAACCTCAAACAAATATACGGATTATACTATTTTACACTCTATGAGCGAATTATTGCAATCGCGCGCGGCCGAGGCGGCGCGTAACTGGCATCTGTGGACGAGCAACGGGCCTGTATTTGTGACGCGGCGTTTTCAACGCAAGGCGTTAAAGGCTACGCTGCATCGTGCCGAGGAGCAGTACAACTACATCGCAGGCACCTACAAGGCGCTGACCGCGTCGACAGAATCCACGTACGGTGCGGACGAGTGGCTGCTCGACAACTTCTACATCATCGAACAACAGTACCGCGAGGTCAGTATCAACTCCAAGCGCGCACTGCCGTTGCCTGTATTGGCGAACGGACGGTACGCGCATTTGCCGCGCATGTACGCACTCTGTGCAGAATACCTCGATGTGACCGACGGTCGCGTCCATGAGGATACACTCTGCGACTTCTTGCTCGCGTATCAGCAGATCACGTATTTGACCGACGCCGAGGTCTGGGCGCTGCCGACCATGCTGCAACTCGCGCTCATTACGCGCATCCGCGAACTCTGCCAGCAGATCGGGCGTACGCACAAACAGTACGCCGAGGCCGCGCACGTCGCACAGAACGTGGGCGTCGGTGAAAAGCTCTACGCCGTCCTGTCGCACAAGCTGCGCATGGGCGCGGCGCAGAACGCCGCATTCTTCGATCGACTGCTGCGCACGATCAAACGCATGGGCAAACAGGGCGCGCAGTTGCTATCCGACATCGATCGCTACCTCGGCGACCACAACCTGTCCGCTGACTGGCTCATCGCCGCACAGCGCGACAGCCAGATCCACCGACAGATCGCGATGGGCAACTGCATCACGTCGCTCAAGTCGATCGGCGCGGTGGACTACGACGTGATCTTCGACAAGCTGTCCGTGATCGAACGCATCCTCAACGAGGATCCCGCGGGCATCTATCCGCAGATGTGCGACGAGTCCAAACGCTACTATCGCAAACAGGTCGAGCGGCTGTCGCGCGTCTATAACATCAGCGAAATCGAAGTATCCAAGCGCGCGTTGTCGATGGCCAAGAAGGGCGTCGGTGTGACGGGACACATCGGATACTATCTGCTTGAACGTGACCTGCACAAGTCGCGCCACGGCAACGAGAAATCATCGCGCG
Source organism: uncultured Eubacteriales bacterium (assembly GCA_964412285.1). Lineage (GTDB taxonomy): Bacteria > Bacillota > Clostridia > Monoglobales > CAYZNM01 > CAYZNM01. The sequence continues at coordinate 3,066 of CAYPOE010000250.1, forward strand.
CGATGTACGGCGCGGGCATCGCCGCCGTGACGACCGCACTGACGGGGCTCATGGGCTGCGTCGGCTACGCGCTGCGATTGCCCACGTGGGTCAACGTCGGACTTACGGCGCTGTCACTCATCCCTGCGAGCGATACGGCGGTACACGCAGTCAACTTCCTCTTCACCAAACTCACGCCGCCGCGTCACATCCCACGCATGAAGTCGTCGGATGCGCCGACGTTTGTCGTCATCTCGACGCTGCTGACGAGCGACAAACAGGCCGCACACATCTGCGAGCTGCTCGAGGACTACTACCTCACGAATAAGAATGCCAACGCCTACTTCGGCATCCTCGGCGACCTGCCCGATGCGGCG
>CAYPOE010000251.1:0-3417 GCA_964412285.1 uncultured Eubacteriales bacterium
GAACCATGTCCCCGCCGCTTCTGACGCTCGACGACATCAACCTGACCGTCGGCGTCGCGACGCGCGCGGTCTGCTACGCACTCGCATTCGTCGTGCTGCTGCTGAACTTCTGGGTCGCGGGACGTGTGATCAAACGCCGCGCACCGTCGCTCGCATCGCTCATGCGGATGCGCATATACCTGCCCGTCGCAGTGTTGCTCAGCTTCTTCGCGGGCAACGCGATGCACGCGGCGGTCATCGATAAGATCCTGCCTGCGCTCAACGCCGTGCCGTTTGGCGCGGCCGATCCCATCTTCAACGTCGACATCGGGTACTATATCTTCTCGCGCCCGTTCTATATGTCGTTCGTGCAGACACTGATGGGACTGACGTTCTTTCTGCTCGTCATCACAGTCGCGCTGTACGCACTCGCGCTGTCGCGGTACGAGGTGTTCAACATCCGCAACATCATGCAGGAGCGTTCGATGCTGTTTCATGTCATTGCGCTCATCATGGTGTTTTTTTCGTTGAAGGCCATTGACTATCGCTTCACGGCCGAAGGCATCTTGTATAACGCGTCGCGGGAGTTCACGGGCGCGGGCTACACCGACGTGAACGTCTGGCTGCCATTCTATCGGATTGCGCCGTTCTTCTTGCTTGGCGTCGTCGTGGTCTGCATCCTGTTCCTGTTCCGGCGCAAGTTGATCGCCGCACTCATCACCGTCGCGACGTATCCCGTCGCACTCGTGATCGTCGGCGTCATCGCGGGTACGGTACAGACGATTGTGGTATCCCCGAATGAGCTTGCGGTTGAGACCCCGTACCTCGCCCACAACATCGCAGGTACGCGCGCCGCGTACAACCTCGACAAGACCGTCACGCGCGATCTCAACATCGACTACAACCTGACCGAGCAGGATCTCGTCGACGAAGCGGATACGATCAACAACATCCGCGTCATCGACTTCCCGCAGACGCTCAAGATCAACAATCAGGTGCAGACGATCCGCAACTATTACGGCTTCAACGACATGGACATCATGCTCTATGACATGGATGGTCAGCCGACCGCCGTCGCGCTGTCGGCGCGTGAGATCGCCAAGGATCGGCTCGACGAGTCGGCCAAGAACTATATCAACATGCGCATGAAGTACACGCACGGCGTTGGCGTCGTCATGAACCCGCTCAACCGCATCACGAAGGAGGGACAACCGCAGTACATCATCCGCGACATCCCGCCGCAGTCGGCCGAGGGTGCGCCGACTGTGACCGAACCGCGCATCTACTACGGTGAGTCGACGAACGACTACGTCATCGTCGGCACCAAGGGGCAGGAACTCGACGAACTCGAGCCGACCGGCTACAGCTACCAAGGCGTGAGCGGTCTGCCGTTGCACTTCATCAACCGCGTGATCTATGCGCTGCGGCTGTCCGACCTGAACTTACTCATCTCCGAACAGATTCAGCCGTCGAGTAAGCTGCTGATCAACCGCAACGTGATCCAGCGCGTCAACACGCTCGCACCGTTCCTATATCCTGACGCGGACGCGGCCATCGTGATCGACGACAACGGGCGGCTCAAGTGGGTCGTCGACTGCTACACGATGAGCAACGCGTATCCGTACTCGCAGTCGTACGGCGGCGTGAACTATATCCGCAACAGCGTCAAGGCCGTCGTCGACGCGTACGACGGCACGGTCGACTTCTATGTGATCGATCCCAATGATCCCATCGCGGCGGTCTACGGCAAGATCTACCCCAATCTCTACGCCGAGGGCGAGTTCCCGTCGGATCTCAAGCGGCACATGCGCTATCCCGAGGAGCTGTTCAAGCTCCAGAGCAACATGCTGCTCAAGTATCACATCACGAATGTTGACGACTTTTATCAGAAGCGCGGCATGTGGGCGGTATCGCGCGAGAAGTACGAGACCAACGGGCAGGTGCCGGTCGAACCGTACTTCAACCTCATGAAGCTCGATCTCGAGGACGGCAACAAAGAGGAACTTGTACTCATGATGCCGTACACGCTCGTCAACCGCGACAACATGGTCGCGTGGCTCGCGGTGCGGTGCGACGCGGATCACTACGGACAACTCGTCAACTACAAGTTCCCCGAAGGGCAGAATGTCTACGGCACGTACCAGATCGAGAACCGCATCGACACCAACCCCATCATCTCCGAAGAGATGACGCTCTGGAGTCAAGGCGGCTCGTCCGTCGTGCGCGGCAACCTGCTCGTCATCCCGATCAAGAACAGCCTGCTCTATGTCGAGCCGATCTATATCTCGTCGGGCAGCGACGAACGCGCGTTGCCTGAGATCAAGCGCATCGTCGTCGCGTACGGCGACAACGTCGTGAGTAAGCCGACGTTGCAGGAAGCCATCGCCGAACTGTTCGGCAGCCGTGCGAGTGCGAGCGTCAAGCCCACAGGTACAGCGGATGCAACGAACGAGGCAGCTGCCGACCAACCCATTCTCTCGGACGAAGCCATCGACGTGATCCAGCGTGCGCTCGACGAACTCACGCGCGCGAAGGCGGCGAGTGCCGACGGCGACTGGACGGCGTTCGGCGACGCGATGCAGCAACTTGAGGATACGCTCAAGGGCGTGGAGTGATGTTGACAAATGCCCGATTACAGGGTATACTAATAGCAGAATATGTACGGGAAACGTTACAGCGTTTCCCGTGAGGCTCTGCAATCTTTGCGATCAGGTTTCACGGCCTAAAGAAATGAAATTTTATTCTACTAAAACAACCGCTAACCTTTGGGATGGGAGCGGTTGTTTTTGATTAAGCTGATTACATAGTCTGTGATACGCACAAGATCGAACCAATGCGCACACACGCACAGGACTAACAGCTTAGCAAATTCCGCTGCACTCATCGTATTACCTCCTTTCTCAAAAATCCCAAGGAGGTATTATACAACCAAGGGCATCACCATCCTCTGTATTCCTTCGGATCGTTACCGCCCAATCGTAAAAAGACTGCTACAAGCTCTCGAACATAGTATACTACACATAGCGACAAATTGCAACAGAATTTGTGGTATAAAATTAGAAATGGGCTTGACAAGACCTCTATAAAAATGTTAGAATAATCTTAAGGAAGATAAAATGCAGCAGACGTACTCGTTTCGGTGAAAAATATCGGAATGAGTATGATTTTATTGAGATCTTTTATTAAAGCAGTATTAAACTTTTTGTTTAGCTTCGGCCTTTATGCCATAAGAAGCGAATTAACACCGCACATTATAAGTGCGGTGACTGAAAAGAATTACGCAGTGGCAGTAGTTGGATTCATACTTTTGATAGTTGATTACATAATATCAGAAGTATCTCACGGAAATAAGCCACCGTAGAACAACTTCAACAAAATTTGTATTAAACGTTTTACTTCCTGCCACACGTCCACTGGGCTTCCGCAATATTCGGACTA
>CAYPOE010000252.1:0-3415 GCA_964412285.1 uncultured Eubacteriales bacterium
ATACATACGCCTCCCTTTATGAATAGTATAATGGACGACACGACGTCAAAGTCAATCATATTTTTACTTATGCTCATAAATAAAAAAATAAATAAAATACGATAAAGAAAGTCCGTGCCAAAAACGCTTTTAGCACGAACTTTGTTTTGTTTTATCTATGATCACTATAACGGCTATGATCGATAGGCCTCGTCGTATAGAGCGCGTAGGCTATCGAGTGGACAATCGCCGTTGATGCCGTTGCCCGCCGCGAAGATGAATCGTCCGTCGGGTCGCGCGTAGACCTCTTTCATGAACTGCACCTCGGCGCGCACCTCGTCGGGCGTGCCATAGGGGATGATGCGTTGTACATCGAACCCTGCCCAGAAGCAGATCTGACCACCGTACTTGGCCACAATGTCGCGCTCGTCCATCGTGTATTTCTGGATCGGGTGCAACACGTCGAAGCCGAGGTCGATCAGCTTGGGAATAAACGCGTCGATGCAGCCGCACGCGTGCAGCCACTGATCCATATCGCACGCGTGGGTCGCGTCGCAGATCTCTTTGTAGTACGGCGCAAAGAACTCATCGAAGATCGCAGGCGAGAAGAAGCAGCCCGTCTGCGTGCCGAGGTCGTCGCTCATGAAGAAGCCGTCGCACCCACACTCCGCCTTGCCGCGCTTGATCAGCGTGACATAGTAGTCGGTCAGCACGCGGAACAGGCGATGTACCTCGTCGGGATACTCGTAGTAATCCGTCAGCGCGTTGGTCATGCCGCGCAGCTGCCAGTGCCGCTCGAATAGCCCGTACCAAAAATGTAGCAGCCGATACCGCCCGTCGTCGGCCGGAATGTGCGGGAATACGCCGCTATAATTCGGATCAGGAAACCGCTCAATGACCTCGTCGAGTTTCGACCAATCATCTATCGCAACGACGGCATCGAGTCCGAGTTGGTCGAGATTCTCGGGCGCGGCGTACGGTACCCACGAGTACGGGTGTTCGTCGTCGCGGAACAACACGGGGATGTGCGCCGAAACGATGGTCACGTCGTCGGGATACGGCGATATGATGTCGAGTACAGCCTGTGAGTTCGCAAACTCGTACTCGTGCGTCCAGAACCGCATGACGACAGGCGTGCGCGGAGCCGCGCCGTTGCCTCGGATCACGTTGCGCATCTGTTCGCGCGTTAAGGGCTGTATTGGATTTAGCAAAATCTCACCACATTCCAGCTATGCTTGTTGAGCTTGATCTGTGCATTGCCGCCGTTGATCGTCGTCGTGCCGCCGTTGTGCGGCACAACGTTACGCTGTGCGTCGACGGTATTGCGCGCCTTGAGATCGCCGTGTTCGAGTACGATATGCTCTTTGAGCGACAGACTGCCAAAGTCGCGCAGGTCTACTTCCAACGCCACATCGTCGGTCAGGCTGCGATTGAGCGCGAAGATCGTGAGACCACCATCGTCGCCCAGTACCGCGACGCTCTCGACGTAGGGTACGTCGGTGAAATCTTTGCTGTCGTACTTATCGCACGTGAGGATGCCGCTGAGCGCCGTACCCCTGCCGTACGCGCTCGCGTGCAGGTACGGATAGTAAATCGTCTGCGCCCACGCATCGCCGCCGTTGACTGTGAGGATCGGTGCGATGACATTGACGAGTTGCGCGAGACACGCGACTTTGACGCGGTCAGCGTGGCGCAGCAGCGTGATCAGCATCGCGCCCACTACAAGCGCATCCTCGAACGTGTAGGCGTCCTCCAACTGCGGCGGCGCGACGCCCCACGGCTCGAGCTGCGCGTCGTGGTTGTTCGAGTGATACCAAACATTCCACTCATCAAAGCTCAAGTTGATCTTCTTCTTGCCGCGCTTGACCGCCTGCGCATAATCACAGGTCGAGATCACGGTTTGGATGAAGCTGTCCATGTCGAGCGAGCGCGCGAGGAAGTTGGGCGTATCGTCGTCTCGGTTGCCGTAGTAGGTGTGCAGACTGATGTAGTCAACCTCGTTGTACGTATGTTCGAGCACCGTCGCCTCCCACTTGGGGAACGTCGGCATACCGCGCCCGCTGCTGCCGCACGCGACGAGTTCGATCGTGGGATCGAGGTTCTTCATCATCTTGGCGGCTTCACAGGCTACGCGACCGTATTCTTCAGCCGTCTTGGCACAGATCTGCCACGGGCCGTCCATCTCGTTGCCGAGACACCAGAGTTTGATGCCCATAGGGTCGGCGTAGCCATGCGACTTGCGCAAATCAGAGTAGTAGGTGCCGCCCTTGAAGTTGGTATACTCAAGCAGATTCATCGCGTCCTGCGGGCCGCGCGTGCCGAGGTTGACCGCCATCATGGGCGCGGTATTCGCGCGCTTGCACCACTCGTAGAACTCGCCCGTACCGACTTCGTTGGTCTCAATCGTATGCCACGCGAGTTCGGGTCGGCGTGGGCGCGACGCTTTATCGCCGACGCCGTCCTCCCAGCGGTAGCCGCTGACGAAGTTACCGCCCGGGTATCGCACGATGGGTACGCCCAGCTTTTTGACCAACTCGATCACATCGGCGCGGAAGCCCATGTCGTCGGCCGTAGGGTGGGACGGCTCGTAGATGCCGCCATATACGGCGCGTCCTAAATGTTCGATGAAGCTGCCGTAGATGCGCGGATCGATCGCGCCGACGGCGTAGTCCTTGGAGAGAATGAGTTTGGCTTTCATGCAGAAGCTCCTATGTGGTTATATTTTGGTAACGCAAGGATTTGAGAGATTATCCCACGACGATCAACCGTTCGCCGCCCGAGAGTTGGATTGCAGTTTCGACCGTCATGTCGTCGCAGGGATTCAGGTAGATGACTTGATCGCGGCGCAGACCGTCTAAGTACAGCGGCAGATCCACCGACGCGCGATCGTTGAGTTGCAGTGCGGCGAGGTTGGACATGTCCCTGAACGCGGGTATGTGCTGTTCGTGCGCGCCGCAGAGGTGTATGAGTCCAGGATGCGGATATACGCCGAGTAGTTCGTTATCGAGCGGCGCGATGAATTCGGCGTACGCGCGCGGCGACACCAACTGATTCGAGCAGCCGCACAGCTGTCCGCAACCTGCGGGTTGCGTACGCCACGCACCGACGATGCACTGCATCTGATTGGCGGGTATGTTGTCGATGTACCACCGGTGCATGTCGCAGAGTAGGCGGTTGATGATGCGCAGGTCGTGCAGTGCGTTCTCTGGTTCGTCGATCATGGCGACGAGGATGCGCTCGCCGAACAGGTTGATCGCCACGTTGAGCACACTTGCAATCGTGGGCAGACCGTAGATGGGCAACGCCACGCCCGCGTCCATAAATGCCTTGGCCGAACGCATACAATGTTGCCAGAGTTCGCTGTTGTCCAAATCCGGGTACGCGAGGCTGCCGATGGGTATGTCAAGTTCGTCGTTGTACCATTGATCATACTTGA
>CAYPOE010000253.1:0-3366 GCA_964412285.1 uncultured Eubacteriales bacterium
TCTAATTGCAGTCGGAAGGATAGTGCAACGCCAGAGAGCGACATGAGCGTCCGACCAAAGGGCTTGTGCGTTACAAGGGAGACGGGATACAGATTTCTGGACGGATTCATCGGAAGGGTAGGTGGTCTTGGTCTTGGTGTACTTTTTGAGCATTCTGTGAAAGCCCTCTACAATGTTGGTCGTATAGATCAGTCGCCTGACTTCATGGGGATACGTGAACATTCGTGGTATTGACGAACCCAACTGATCATGCTATACTAACTTGGGAATAATATACACCATTCCTATGCAATATACGCGTACACAAGATAGAGTTTTACTGATGAACATAGGAGAAAACCATGAACATCACACAAACCCATTTGATTATTGGCTCATTGCTGCACAATGTTGGAGTGATTTTGAAACGCGGGGGCATTGATTTGCGCAGCCACGGTATATCCGGCTGTGATTTGATTGCATCTGTAGTGCGTCATGCAGAGGGTGCGTTGCTCGATTGCATACGATACCATCATCTGCATGATCTTGATGCTGCGGATATTCAGCATGATTCCATTGCGTACATAACCTACATCGCGGATCATATCGCTTTTGCAATTGACAACGATGGCGAAGAAGTAGATCGTACATCGTTGCCATTGCAGTCCGTATTTCATAAACTGCACGGCAACAACGCCACGTTGTGTCATCATCCCGCATATCTCTGCGACGCACCCAATCATCCGTCGAACGATGGTATGATCCCGCATTCCTTCTACGCCGACACGGCAGAACAGATCAAACGTGCGTTGTCCACGATCGCGTTATCAGACGAGTACATCAACGCATTGCTCGATATACTCGAACAGTATACGTGCTTTATCCCATCGAGTACGACCCATCGTGAGACGGCTGATATTTCGTTTTCTCAACACGCAAAGTTGACCGCCGGTATCGCGTCGTGCGTATACGCGTATCTGCAACACGGCGGTATGGACGACTACAAAACGGCGCTGCTCACCAACCAGTCCGCGTTTATGGACGAACCTGCATTTCTGATGTTCTCGTGTGACTTCTCGGGCATACAGACGTTTATTTACAACGTCGTCACGGAACGCGCATTGAAATCATTGCGAAGCCGTTCGTTTTATTTAGAGTTGCTGCTTGAACACATCGTGGACGAAATCCTCGAGTTAACCGATCAGACGCGCTGCAATGTACTGTATACAGGCGGCGGTCACGCGTACCTGCTTCTGCCTAACACAACGGCGGTGAAAGCGTCGTTGGACGGATACTGCGGTCGCGTCAACGAGTGGTTGCGCGAGCAATACGGCGTAGGGCTATACCTCGCGCACGCATACTGCGCATGTTCAGGCAACGCCCTCCGCAACATACCCGCCACGGATGACCCCTATCCGCGCATCTACCAGACCCTTAGCCGCACACTATCCGAACGCAAATTGTGCCGATACAACACCGACGAGATACGGCAACTCAACGCCAAACCCAATGCCGCACACGATCGAGAGTGCAATATATGCGGCGATGTCTATGAAGCCGATGCGTGTCCGACATGCACCATGTTTCATGGTATGTCGAACCACATCATGAAAAAAGACGTCGTCATGCTCGTCTCGCATGACAGGCGCGGCGGTTTTGCAATACCGTTACCCACGACGCAGGGCGAATGCTACTGTTCGTTCGCTTCACTCGATGAAGCGCGTACATCGTCGATGGATCTGATTCGGACATACGTGAAAAACGCCTCAGTCGCAACCTTGCCCAATGCGGTTCGATTGTACATGGGCGATTACACGCCGAATGACGCACCGCTCGATATGGGCGATTTGGCCGATCAATCCGTCGGCATCAGCCGTGTCGGTATACTGCGCATGGACGTCGATAACCTCGGTCGGGCGTTCACACACGGCTTTGTGCGCGATGACGCTGTCCAGCAGAAACGGCATCAGTATAATACGTTATCGCGTACCGCAATGTTTTCGGCGCGACTTACGCTGTTCTTCAAGTATCACATCAATCACATCCTCAAGAACGGCTCGTTTGGCATTGGCGGACAAGTTGCGACCAGACGCAACGTCGTCGTCATATATTCGGGCGGCGACGATGCGTTCATCATAGGCGCATGGAACGAGGTTATCGAAGCCGCTGTCGATATACGTGAAGCCTTTCGGCGGTATACGGGCGGCGCATTGACGGTATCGTGCGGCATCGGCTTGGCTCCGTATAAATACCCCGTCGCCATGTCGGCGCAGCATACGGCCGACCTCGAACACGCGGCCAAACACATCGACGCTGCCAAAGATGGCATATCGCTGTTTACCACATCGGAGAATCATACGTATCACTGGCGTAGGTTTGTCGACGACGTCGTACGGGACAAGCTCGCGGTACTCACGGCGTTCTTTGCAGATAACACCAACGAGCGGGGAATGGCGTTCCTATATCGCATGTTGGAACTCCTTCGCGGTGCGGGCGATAAAATCAACATCGCGCGCTACGCATATATGCTCGCCAAATTGGAACCCAAGGAGAGCAGTCCGCATCATGCCGCGTATGTCGAGTTCTCGCGCAAGATGTACGCATACGCGTTAGACCCCATTCACAGGCAGTCGTTGACGACGGCCATGTACCTGTTCGCGTATCTCAACAGACAAAAGCAAGAGAAAGAGAGGGAATGATATGCCAACATTGCAGGAAGCATTCGCAAAGAAGGGCTTTGCACTGCCGGAAGAAACACCTCCGCAACCTGCGGCAAAAAAGCCCGCGCAAGGCAAGCGTCTGCCGGATGAGTATGTAGACTTGGCAGAGGAGGTCATCTTAAAGTTAGGCAAACCCCATTATAAGTTTGAAGGCAAATATATATTTCAATTGACAACGAGCAAGATACGCGGCATACTATCCATGGTCAACGACATTTATAATGTCGAGAGCGTCCGAACGAAAGAGGCGACGTTGCTACCCGAGAGTATCTCGAAGATCAATTCACTGCGCGTACGCATCCTATATGAGGCAGGTCGCGAGCCGTCTAAAGTCGCGCCGTTTGTGCGCGAATCAGAAGTCATCGAATATATCAAAGGCATAGGCGACGACCGCGCGGCATTTCTGCAATTCTCAAAATACATGGACGCGCTCGTCGCATACCACCGCTACTTCGGCGGCAGTGAGCAATAGGGGGTTTATATGAACGGCAAACTCATCATAAAGACCAAACTGCGCGTACTCACGGGTATGCACATCGGTGCATCGTCGGCATTCTCTGCCATAGGCGCGGTGGACAGCCGCGTGGTGTCTGATCCGCGCACCAACCTGCCCATCATACCCGGCAGTAGCCTCAAAGGTAAATTGCGCACGTTGTTGGTGCGTTCC
>CAYPOE010000254.1:0-3362 GCA_964412285.1 uncultured Eubacteriales bacterium
ACGTATGTCAATACCATACGTCTATATGGTGTGCATTGTGGTGCAGGAACGCTACATGTGATCTTTTGATCTTTTTGAATTTTATATTTTGATCCAACGCGCCGCGTGGGCTTTGCCCATATCGAAAAGTTTGGCTATCCCTACACCGCTTATGCCTACATAATGGGTCTTAATGGCTTGTTTCTGTGCTTCATCGGGATATTCGTGGATCTTTGCTTTGGATTCTGCGTCGCACGTCGCACGTCACTCGTTCGCCGCACTGTCGGCTACCGTGGCCTCCAATGACGCGGCGCGCCATACGCCGTCCGCGCGCCGGAACGCAATGTCGACGCTGCCGAACTCGTACTCAAGCCCCTCGGCATTCTTGTACCAGAGGATGATCTCGACGTTCAGCGTATCGTTCTCTTTGGCAAAGCCCGTGATATACGCAATGGGCGTATGACCGACGCGCGGCGCGATCGCGATGTCTTGTCCATGGGCCGTCACGCCTTCGGGTGGACTGTTGGGCGCGGTGTAGCCACCTTCGGCGAACACGCGCTTGTATACCGCGTCGAGCGCCGACAACCCCTCCATGCCGCTGAATGCGTATGCATCGCCGTCAGGCGACAGTTGCCCGACATAGCCGTTGAATAGCAGGTACTGCAATGCGAGCGTCGCCGTATGATCGTCGGGCGCACCCTTGAACCCGCTGCCGCCGTAGATTTGCGCTGCGCACAGCGCGTTGATGACGGGATACAGCCCGTAGGTGTAGCCGTACTCATACGCGCCAAACTGCTCCTCATAGTGCTTGATGTACTCATATACGCCCGCACGGTAGAGCATACCCGAAGCCACGTACGACGCGCCCGTGCTGCCTTGGATCGACTTGCGCGCGGCGAGTTGTTGGTTGTAGATGTCCTCGGCGCGTTTGTCCCATGCGGCGTACGAGTCGGCCTCGCCCATCATCTGTGCGATGTGGCGGAGTTCGGCGCGCCACAGACCCGCGAACTCGGGTGCGACGCCGTCATAGGCGTCGGCGGGTAACGTATTGAGCATGAGCAGACCGAGGTCTCGGTCAATGGGATTATCCTCGGGTGCATAGCGCGAGATGTCGTACAGCTCGGCGTCCACGGCGAACGCGTCCGATATGGGACACGGCTGCGTGGATGCAGACTGGTCACCTGCGTCCGTCGCGCACGAACTCAACAGCAGGAGGGTCATCAAGACTACGAATCCATATTTGAATACATTTCTCATCTATTTCTCCAACATCAACGTCAACATTTTTTGCCCGTCACTGCACTTCGCCCAACGCTTCGTTGGCTTGCGTGAGCAACGTGATGAGCTGGTCATACTGCTGCTCACCCATGCGTCGCTGGAGCATGGTGAGGATCTTGTAATACTCCTCGCAGGTCTCGGCGACGAGTTCGTGCGCGCGCGGCGTCGCGATCAGGATGCAGCTGCGGCGATCCGACTCCGATGTACGCTTTTCAAGGTAGCCGCGCTTAACCATGGAGTTGACCATCGACGTCACCATAGGCTTGGTCACGCGCAGGAACGAGGCAATGTGATTGGGCGACAACGGTGCGGATGAGCGGCAGATCATGATGAGCATACCCATCTCACTCGGGCGAACGGGGAGGTCGCGGCGTATGTTCATATACATGCGGCAAAACATGGTGATGGTATCCGCGCCTTTGAATTGATCCTGCATACGGCCCTCCATGTAGAAATATTCATGTACTAAAATATAGTACCATAATTATATGCGATATGGGCCGTGCTGTCAAGTCAGTTTTCTTCTACCACTTCAGCTGTCATGCCATCTCCGTGCGGCGCATTGTCCGCAGACGCCTTGCGCCCGTGTAACAGGCTGTACATGACAGGGATAAAGATGAGCGTCAGCAGCGTCGCGTATACGAGGCCGCCGATCGCCGTGACCGCCATGGGGCGCATGAGTTCGGTGCGCCCTGTGACCCCGACTGTCATCGTCGACAACGCGAAGATCGTCGTCAGCGCCGTCATCAGGATCGGACGCAGCCGATCGCCGCCCGTCTGCACGAGCGCTTCGGTCAGATTCATGCCACCTTTGCGCAACAGGTTCGCGTAGTCGACGAACACAATGCCATTGTTGACAACGACGCCCGTCAATATAATCAAGCCGACGGCCGCGACTGCCGATACAGGCAGACCGCAGATGTACAGTCCGAGCAGTCCGCCCGTGAACGCGAGCGGGATCGTGAACATGACGATCAGCGGCGATAGCAGCGACTGGAACTGCGCGACCATGATCAGGTAGATGAACAGCACGCCGACGAGCAACATCTTTAAGAGGTCGCGGAACGTCTTGATCAAATTCTCGGTCTCGCCGCCAACCTCGTACGAGTAGCCGGGCGGCAGCTCGTACTTGCCCAGTTCTGTCAATAGTTGCGCGCTGATGATGCCGATGTTGTAGCCGCGCGCGGCCGAGGCCGACACGGTCAGGTAACGCTGCTGATTCTTGCGATTGATCGTGCGGTAGCCTGCGCTCTCCTCGATCGATGCGACGTCGTCGAGCGTGAGGTCGCCCGTGCCGTCGGAGGCGGCGAGTGCGCCGAACGTAAGGTCGCGGAGGTCGTCGATCGTATGCTGCTCTTTGCGCTCGGGTTCGTCGACGTAGAGCTTATAATCGCCATAGTCGAGCGTCACGTCGCCGACGCTGCCCGGCGTGGACAGCGACTGTTGCAGCGACATGTAGACCTGCTGCGTCGTGAGGTTGCTCTGCGTCGCGACGAGCGGGTCGACGTGTACGCGGAACTCGGGCTGCGACTTGTTCACGCCGTTGCTGGCGTTCTCGGTACCCTCAATACCCTCGATGATCGCCACGAGGTCGTTCGCGATCTTCTCGAGTGTGCCATAGTCCGCACCCTTGACGTCGATCGTGATGCCGCCGCCCGTCAGCGACGACATATCCATCTGCGCGCTCGCCGTCGTGACTTCCTCGACGTCGAGTCCGTCGCCGAACCCGATGAGTTCGGCCTCGACGTCGGCCTTGTCGCGGCGGGAGTTGGATTTCATGATCACGGTGACGTTGGCGCGCAGATTTGCGCGTCGCCCGCCGCCGCCGAAGCCGAACATACCGCCTCCCATACCGCCGCCGCCCGAGGCCGACATCGTCGCGCCGATCACATCGATGCCCTCCATATTCATCGCACGGCTCACGTATTCGTCGACGATCTCGGAAGCCTCTTCAAACGTCGTCTCTTTGTGCATGTTGATGCGCGCCGTGAACTGTCCCGAATCCGTGGCAGGGAATACCTCGACGCCGCTCAGGAAGATGCCGCCGACGCTCGCGAAGAACAGCGCGAAGATCACGACGACTGTCCACGCGCGATGTCGCAGCG
>CAYPOE010000255.1:0-3361 GCA_964412285.1 uncultured Eubacteriales bacterium
GGGACCCACGATGGCGATTGTCTCGCCGCGACGGATCTCCAGATTGACGTCTTTGATCGCCTGTTTATCCGATTCGGGGTAGGTGAAGTCGACGTGCCGGAGTGAGATGGTCTGTACGTTCGACACATCCTTTTCAGCACCTGATGCAAGCGGCAACTCCATGAAGCGCAGGTAGTTGTTGACCAAGCCCATGTTGCGCGTCAATGTGCCAAAGTGCATGGATACGATCTCCTCCATGATGCCGAACATCATGTGTATCGAACTGTACACGGCCGCGAACGCGCCGATTGTGATCTCACCCGACATCAGTGATGTGAACAGCATGTAGAGGATCAGACAGTAGCCGCCGAGCGATACGGTCTTGGCCAACAGCTCCCAGAGTCCGCTCTTGCGTTCGGCACCCCACATCGCCTTGCCGAGCGTATCGATCGTACCGAGGAACAGGTCGCGGAAGAACGGGAATGCGCCGAGGATGCGCGTCTCTTTGAAGTACTCGCGGTCGCAGATCGTCTTTTGATAATACTCGAACTCACGTCGCTGCGGCGCGGCTTTGTCCTCGAGGTCTTTGAACAACTTGGCACGAATGACTTGTTGCAGCATGACGGGTACGAACACGATGATGATCGATAGCAGCAACGTGGGCTTGAGCGTCGCGAGGTAGATGCCCATGAACAGGAAGTACGGCACATAGAACAGCAACAGCATGAGGAACGTACCCGTGAACTGTACTGCGCCCTCAGCACCCTGCGCGGCCTTGTTGATGTCGTCGAGCCGCGACGGGGTCTCGAAGATGATGGGGTCGAGTTTGCCGGCCTTCTCGTTGACCTCTTTGCTCAACACACCTTGTATGATCATAAAGGTGACCATGCCGATGAAGTTCAACACGCCGTTGATGATCTGGAACGCAATTTGCACGCCGAACATGATGAGTGCGGCGACGATGACCTGCATCAGCGTCGCGCCGCCGCCTACGGCCTTTTCGACCTTGTCGTAGAACAGTTGCGACGTATACGTCCCCAGCACCAATGCGCCTCCCATGAATGGACCCATTCCAAAGAAGCATGCGCTCAACGCAGGCGGCGCGTTGCGCAGCACCTTACCTGTTACATACTTACCGATGGCGAGTATACCTTTATCCTTTTGCTTGCCTGTCTTGTTGCCGGCCATTTACGCGTCACCACCCTTCTCATACCAGCTACGTTGCGAGTGAAACATCTCGGCATAGATGCCGTCTTGCATCATCAGATCATTGTGCGAACCGCTCTCGGCAATCACGCCGTCGTGTATGACGTAGATGATGTCGGCGAGCATCGTAGAGCCGAGTCGGTGCGACACGAAGATCGTGGTCAAACCCTTGCTGATCTCCTCGAATCGACTGTACAGCGTCGACTCGGCGACGGGGTCGAGCGCGGCCGTCGGCTCGTCGAGGATACGGATCGGCGCGGGCGACACCATCGAACGTGCGAGTGCGACATGCTGCCATTCGCCGCCCGACAGGTCGACGCCGCCCTCTTTGATCTTGCCGAGGTAGTTGTCTGCCCCGTGTGGGAGTTTGTCGATGGTCTCGCGCAGATCCATCTGTTCGACGGCATAGGTGATGTCGGTACCTGCCATGTTGCGCGCGTTGCCGACCTTGATGTTGTCGCTGAACTTGATGTAGTACTTGGCGAAGTCCTGATATACGACAGAGAAGATGGATTTTAACTCTGCCTTGGAATACTTGCGCAACTCTTTGCCGTTGAGCAAGATCTCGCCCTCGTATTCGGTGTAGAGACCGCATAGCAGCTTGGTGATCGTCGTCTTCCCCATGCCGTTTGCGCCGACGAACGAGTAGTGTTTGCCGTTCTCGATGGTCATGTTGACGCCCTTGAGTATGTACGGCGCGTCTCCTGAACCTGTTGGGTATTTGAAGTGAACGTTGCGCAGTTCGAGTGTTTTGAACTGGGTCGGCGGTGCAGGGATGTCGGTTGCGCCGTCTTCGGTCTCCATCTCCATGAACTTGGTGATGTCGCCCATGAAGCCGATGCCCTCGAAGATCTGCTGCAACAGCCACGGGATCTGCCACGACAGCATCTGGATCATGTTGATCGCGGTGCCGACAATCGAGATGAACAGACCGACGGTGATCGCGCCCGAGAGTACGGGTTGGAGTAGGATCAGGGTAATGCCCATGGATACGAATGCGATGCAGAGTCCCGCACCCTTGGAGCGTATAAACCACTTGAGTTGCGTTTTGAGCTGTACTTTGCGCGCGATCTCGTACTGTTCATGCCAACGCTTGCTGATCACGTCGCCGTAGCCGAACAGCGAGCGTTCCGATACCGCCTCGCGTCCTGATGCGACCTCTTTGTAGTACTCCTGCCTACGGAAGTACTTGGCGACGGACTGCCACGCGTCGTACTGCGCTTGCCCGCCCTTGGCCGCGATCACGAACAGCGGCACCGACAGCGCGATAATCGCGATCCCCGCCCACCACACGTACGATGTGATCACGATGAGCAGACCGCCGATCTGCATCAGCATATCGATGAACCCGCACAGCTGTACGTACGCGTTGCGCGTGCGCACCTCGGGCTCCTTGCTGACGCGGGCGATGACGTCCCAACTGTCGGGATCCTCGATGTAGCGGTAGCGCAACGCCGCGCACTTGAGTACGATGTCGGCGCGGAGTTTCTTGCGCAATCGCAGCTCCAACCAGAATTGCGCGAAACGCGCACCGATGTCGATGAGCCAGCGGTATCCGATGAGCGCGGCCACGAGCAGGATCGGTGCATAGATGTCGTTGATGGCGCGGGTGCCGCCCGCGATCGCGATCGCGGTGTCGATAAAATTGGCGAATACCAGAATCTGTATCGTCGGCAATACGCCTGTTGATAGGCTGATGAGTGCCTTGGCGGACGCAAAGACCGGCGCGGCCCTCATCGGCAGGGCGATGATGTCCCAGAACGCGTACTTCTTCTTTTTGAGCATACGCACCTCGTTGCAGACAGGGTATATGATTTATATATCTCGTCTGCCTAAGTATTATTATGACGATAGTGTATCACAACTCGGGGTACATGTCAAGCAATTATTTATATATATACATCAACCGCCCGTGCATCTGCATCAGGCGGTTTGGTATTTTTATAGATAGATGCATCATGCGCGTTGATCGACGATACGCATAACGTCGGCGATGAGGTGCGGCGGGGCGAATAGGACGTAGCGTCCCTTGCCCTCGCTCTTGTCGTAATCGTATTTGAAACGTGCAGGTTGCGCACCTGTGTAGGCATTCATCAGCTTGCAAATCCCATCGCACACCTGCGCTGTCCGATCCTCGCCGTCGTACACGTCGATGATGGTGCAGATCTGCACATCG